>CAUZRH010000006.1:0-20129 GCA_963582115.1 Dehalococcoidia bacterium | reverse complement strand
CAACCTTCTTTTTGTAAGGCGCAACAAATCCAAGGAAGCGCTTGAACACCTCCCCGTCAAACGTCGGTCCAAATACATCGTCCATGTCCAGGTACTGACCCGGAGGTAGGCGCTTCCCCTCTCCCATTAGGGTGGACTTGCGGTCCCGCTTTCCGGAGTTAACGTCAGAGGCCATTAGTCGTCGGCTCCCGTCGGCTCTGGTGCGTCGTCCACTGATATCCAGTCACCGCTTAAATCATCAGTCGGGCGCACCTGCAAGTCATGCATCTCTCGGTACCGTCCACCGAATTCAAGAAGCTCCTGATGCGAACCGCGCTCGATGATACTTCCCTCGTCGATCACCAGGATTTCGTCCGCGCTTAGCAGTGTGCTCAAGCGGTGGGCGATGATGATGGTGGTGGCGTCCGCCGCACGCCGAGCGATCTGCTCTCGGATCAACCGCTCAGTTGCGGCGTCGATAGCAGAAGTTGAGTCGTCAAAGATGAACACCTTGGGCTGCAACACAATTGCTCGGGCAATAGCCATGCGCTGACGCTGGCCACCAGATAGCGAAACACCACGCTCACCGACCATCGAGTCGTAGCCTTCTGCCATACCCGAAATGTGCTGGTGGAGCTTGGCGTCCTCAGCCGAATCAATGATCCGGCTTTCTTCTGCGTCCGGCTCGCCATACGCGATGTTGTCGCTGACCGTATCCCTGAACAGGAAGGTGTCTTGCTGGACAAGTCGAACGCGCTGCCGGAGAGACTCCAACGTCACGCCGTTAATGTCCTGTCCGTCTATCGTGATCCGCCCCGAGTCCACGTTGTAGTGGCGTGGAGCAAGTTGGGCGATGGTGGTCTTTCCGCTTCCGGGCGGACCGACGATGCCGATGGTATGTCCAGGGCGGGCTTCAAAACTGATGTTCTTTATGACGGGCATGTCATCGTATGAGAAAGAAACGTCCTCGTAACGCAGCACGCCTTCTGTGATCTTCAACGGTTGTGCATTCGGGCTGTTTCGGATTGGCAGTTCAAGATCAAGAAGCTCGAACAACCGTGAGCCACCTGAGGATGCACGTGCCCATGAATTGATAAGCATGGGAAGCATCCTGATGGGCATCTGGAGAAGCCCTAGGAAGGTCAAGAACCTTGTCAGATCTCCAATGGTCATTTCATCATTAATGACCTTGGAACCGCCGAACCAGAGCAAGACCGAATATGCGACGAGCAATGAGAAAGACATGAAGCTGCCGTTCGATGCTCTAATCTCGGCCGCCTGGTCCATCATCCCTCTGACCTCTTCAGACGACGATGCGAACTTGTCCTCTTCGTGTTGCTGGCCAGCAAATGACCTGACCACGCGAACACCGCCCAGATTTTCCTGGAGCGCTGTATTTACGATGCCCATCTGCTCCTGGATCTGGATCCAGATGTTCCGAGACCGGAGCCGCATGATCGTCCCCTGGAATGCAACTATCGGAACGAACGAGAGCGTGAGCAGGCCCAGTTGCCAATCCAACGTCAACATCAAGTAAGCGCTACCCGCAATGAGAAGGATCAGGTAGAGGACGCGCAACATACCGGTGTGGGGGAACATGCGAACACCGTCGATGTCCGAAATACCCCGTGACATAAGGTTCCCGGTGTGGGCGCTGTCGTGGAACGAGAAGCTCAGCCGTTGGAGTTTCTCGTAGTACTGATCCCGGAGAGCTGTGGCCAGTTTCTGGCCGAGCACCTCACCTGCATACATCTGTCCGTAAGCGAAAACACCGCGGAGCACACTTACAGCGATGATGACGAGGGCGGCATCCAGTAGCGCAGACCGGGCCGCATCGGTGTTGGTACCAGAATCGACGAGCGATATTGCCTCGTCAACGGCGTCACCAAGTAGCACCGGGATCAACACAAAGAAGATAGACGTACCGAGGATCGCAAGTATCCCGAATATCAGTAGCCACGGGCTTGTTGATGTAGTGAGTTTGGCCAACCGCCAGAGAACGCTGGCAGATTGCGAGGCGGGTGGGATCTTACGTCGGTCGGGTCTCCCCGACACGCTCGCTAGGTTTTGACTGGGGTTCGCTTTACTGGCCGTTTCAAGCCTCTCAAATATCGGACGCCCTGATCACGCCCTGCACGATGTGCCAATTTCTCCGGGTCCATGCCATCAACATAGCCCGGGGTAATCAGGTCCTTGAAAGATCTAATCAGTCGATGATACATCCGGAATCGACTACGCGGTTTTACGTTTGACTCCGACGGGGAGTTTACGCCCGCTAATTGCCGCTTGCAGCGCAGTTACTGATCGACTTCTTGAAATCCTTGTTAATTTCTGCGCCCTCACGAGAGGATACCGTTCCTAAAGATTGTTTCCCGAGGGCGATATAGCCCGCATCGTACTAGCGCGTCACGCCCTGTATGTGACGCGCTAGTACGGGGAACCAGTGCGCCGTTAGTTAATCTCACGTTCTCGATCAGCATCACCGCCTGACGGGATCGCGGCAACATACAGCGCTGTCTCAAATATCGGGCGGTGTGAGCTAACGAGTGTGGCGATTACGGCGTTAGTCGCTTACCCTCGGTCCACTTATTTCCTGAAAACACTTTGGCCTAAAACGACCTCGCAACATCTGGCAACACCGGCAACACCTGCCAGAAACATTTGAGTGAATGGATATTCCATGACCACCACGAGCAACGACCAGGCGTCGGATTCCGGACAAGCGCGTATCCTGGGCGAGACTTCTAATAAGGAACTATGGGACATCGATCTGTCCGCAGACGGCCCTCTCGGAAGTCTCCCTGTAACCAGTGAAATGCTGATAGATGAGCCCAGTGGAAACATCTTCGGCATGACGCAGAACGCAGGGATGGGCTGGAACCCGGACGAGTTGCTGCGCACGCAGTTCATGATCCTGAGTACGCTCGGTGGAATGAGAGGCGAGGACGGAAAGCCGCTCGCACTTGGTATCCACACCGGACATTTCGAGCTAGGTCTCCTTATCGCGGAAGCAGCCGCTGAGCTTCGACAACTCGGCACGCTGCCCTTCGCCGCTTACTGTTCCGACCCGTGCGACGGGCGCACGCAGGGAACGACCGGGATGCTGGACTCCCTGCCCTACCGAAACGACGCAGCGACCGTGTTCAGGCGGCTTGCGCGATCGGTCCCGACCACGAAGGGCGTGCTCGGCATCGCCACATGTGACAAGGGCCTGCCGGCCATGATGATGGCTATCGCCGGACTACGCGATCGCCCGTCCGTACTGGTGCCGGGTGGGGTCACCCTCCCACCGACCCACGGCGAGAACGCGGCGGAGATTCAGTCGATCGGTGCCCGCCATGCACAGGGCGAACTGAGCCTTGTGGATGCGGCTTCGCTGGGCTGCCACGCCTGCGGGACGCCCGGAGGCGGCTGTCAGTTCCTTGGGACGGCCGGTACGTCCCAGGTGATAGGAGAAGCGCTTGGCCTTTCGGTTCCGCACTCGGCACTCGCCCCGTCAGGGCAGGACATCTGGCTGGACAATGCCCGACGCTCGGCAGCCGCTCTCGTGCAGCTTGAGAAGCGGGGGCTAACCTCTGCCGACATCCTGACGGACGACGCATTTGAGAACGCTATGGTGGTCCACGCCGCATGTGGAGGGTCCACGAATCTGATCCTCCACCTACCTGCGATCGCTCACGCGGCCGGTCGCAAAATGATGACGGTCGACGACTGGCATCGTCTGAATCTGCAGGTGCCCCGAATCGTTGATGTACTCCCGAACGGACCTGTGATGCACCCGACGGTCCAGTTCTTTGCAGCCGGTGGCGTGCCGGAAGTGATGTTGCACCTGCGAAAACTGGGGCTGCTGCACACGGACGCACTTACCGCCTCCGGCCAGACTCTCGGCGAAACGCTGGACTGGTGGGAAGGCTCAGAACGCCGCGCCGCATTACGGGCACGACTTCAAGAGCAGGACGGCGTCAACCCGGATGACGTGATCATGACACCGGAGCGGGCGCGTGAGCGCGGGCTGACCAGCACCGTCACATTCCCGAAGGGAAACATCGCCCCTGAAGGTTCGGTAATCAAGAGCACGGCGATCGATCCGTCTGTCGTGGGAGATGACGGTGTGTACCGGAAGACGGGACGCGCACGCGTGTTCCGAAGTGAGTTCGACACGATCCGCGCAATCAAGTCGCGTGGTGATGATCGGGTGAAGCCCGGCGAGATCATCGTGATGACATGTGGCGGGCCGCTCGGCACCGGCATGGAAGAGGTTTTCCAGGTCACGGTGGCGCTTAAGTACCTGTCCTATGGCAAGGAGATTGCCCTCCTTACGGACGCCCGGTTCTCCGGCGTCTCGACCGGCGCATGTATCGGCCACATCGGTCCGGAGGCGCTGGCTGGCGGTCCAATAGGACGTGTGCAGGACGGCGACATCATCTACATCGAGGTCGACCAGAACAAGCTTGTGGGCTCGGTCGATCTGATCGGTCACGGTGATGAGGAGCACGGCGTCGAGTGGGGCACTTCAGAGTTGGCCCGACGCGGCGATCCCGGCGACCTTGCGGCACACCCCGGAATGCCGGACGACAGTCGATTGTGGGCGGCGCTACAGCACGTCAGCGGCGGAACCTGGAACGGTTGTGTGTACGACGTGGACAAGATTGTGGAGACGCTGAACGCCGGTATGAAAGCACTGGGCCGAAGCTAATCACCTATGGGCCGCTTATTGGGGGGTTCTCACTTTACTGGTGAGTTCCCCTGATTTGAACGGGATCAGCGGGTCTTACGAGAGTCCCCTCTCCCGGTGGGAGAGGGCTAGGGTGAGGGAGGTTTAAGGTCCTCGCTTGATCGGTATCTATTTCCTGAACATCGTGTCGGTGAAGGTCCCGCGACTTCGCTCGGGGTGACAGGTGCACACGTGGCCTCGTTCGGAGGAGCGCGGGCGGACTCCCTATTCCTCCAGGCGGCCGTGCGGGTTGTGTTTCTGGATCAGCCCCAGGTAACCCGGAAGCACTCGCTCTTCATATGTTTTTCGAGAAGGTTCAGAAGCTTGATCGGGTCCGGATCTGAGATCACAACCGCGCCCGTGTCCTTGTCGACCAGTCTCGTGATCTCTTCGATGTGATCGACGATACCGCCGGAGTTGGCCAGTACGTCGATCACCTTTGCTTCGTCGTACGCGATTGAGAACTCGCCGAGCGTCCCTGAACGCCCGCCTGCTATAACGACTACATCGCAGGTTCGGATGTTTTCGATCTCTCGCCCCATCGGACCGCTGCCCGTGACACCATCACGTTGTAGTCGTAGGTCGGCTATGTGTAGCCCTCTACGTGCTCCTGGAAGTTGAGTGCGGGGGAGATACCGACCACGAATCCGCCCCGTCGACTCGCACCGATCACCGCGGCATGCGGTATGCCCGGTGCTGCGCCGGTGACAAGTGTGTAGCCACGGTTTGCCACCTCTTCACCAAGTTGCTCCATGCGCTAGGTGACATCGGTGGCGACGTCGCCACCGGCCGATCCCATAACCCCGATCGCGAGGGGCGGGAGGTTGCGGTCGTTGTCAACATGATTCCAGGTGGTCAAGTAAATCTCCAAACCGCGAGGCAGTGCTTATCTATCCGATCACAATCGTCTCACACGAGCGCGATCAGCTCGCAAGTGAGCGCTTTACAGGATTAGGACCGACGCGTGGGGATCTACGGATTGTACGCGCACGTGCTCTATGGAGATGCCGTTCACGACAAGTTGGCCTGCGACCGCCTTTTAGATGGGTAGAGAAATGTGCCTGGAGACGATGTATCCGGCCAGGGCGATTCCCGTCATCTGGACGGACTTCCTGACGAACGACCCAAGCAGGAAATGCTTGAACGGAACGCCTGCCGCTCCAGCCATTATGCCTGCAAAGTCGAAGACAGGATTGGGTATGGCGACCATGAGGAATGAGGCACAGACGGGTCGCGTTCGAAACCATTTAAGGATTCGAACTGTAGCTCTCCGCACCATAGCGTTTCGGGACCGTTATACGCCTTCCATCTCCGATGCGCCGGCGGTCCCGGCGAATTAGGTCGGCCACAGGCCAGCCGATATTCCGGAGGCGGCGGCCAACCCGACACCGAACGGGTTCAGAAAGCTGGTGGTCACAAACACCATTGCGATCATGGGGACTGGAAGAAACAGCGTTCGCTCGCTAGGACTCCTACGATCAACAGGGCCGTGTATCGAGCAGTAGCAGATGCGGGCGGGCTCGCGAAATCGGCCCCAAGTAAAGTCAGACCGGTGGCCAGCAGTAGGACAGCAAACGCCATGACTGTGACGGCCAGCATGATTGCTGCCGCGCTGATCGGGCTGGTCCGCATAGGGGCTATCTGCATATCGTGACTCCACATTGAGGGATGGCGCTTGAGTCACTTTGCAATGCGCACCCATCGGCATCGGGCAGGTGCGCGATTGGCTTATGTATTGAAACGCTGTGTAACCGTCTTATCAGGCGATACCTAATAGTCCCGGCAGCTCTGCGAGTGAGGCAATCGTGTAGTCCGCTGTGTTGGGTTGCTTCTCTGAGCCATTGAATCGGTCATACCAGACCGAAGTAACACCGGCCCTGTTAGCACCCTCTACGTCCGACACGATTGAGTCGCCGACGTGAACAGAGTGTTGAAGCTCGTATCCACCGACGGACGCGGCATACTCAAAAATACGCGGATCGGGCTTATGAAACGGTTCCGAGTCGGCGAGGATAGCGAACGAGAACTGGGTCGATAACCCGACTTCCGCCGGATCTGTGTTGGAGTTAGTTATGACTCCCAGTTGGAATCTTTGGCCGAGTATCGCGAGCGTTGGTTCCGTCTCTGGGAATATCGGCGTGTTGGACACCCGGGTGGCGACGTACATCTCGAAGAGGCGGTCGATCAACGCTGGTTCCTCTAGCCCGGCTCCGGCAGCAGATCGGCGAATTGCTTCACGGCGTCGTAGATCAAGGGTTGCATCGAAAAAAGCTGAATCCAGGTCGACCGAACCGCGAGTCTCGAGCATAGATATCAGGGACGGCACGCTATTCACGCCATCGGCGAGCAAGACGATCTGGTCACGCAGTCGACGCAGTGCCGCCAACATCCCCGTTTCAAAATCCCACAGGGTGTCGTCGGCGTCGAAAGTGATGGTGGTGATGCCGTTTAGCGCCATTGGGACATCGGTAAGAGCGTCCGTTCAAGGCTAACGGGCTAAAGTCGACCAAGTCAGGACTGCAATGGTAGCCCGCGTGCCGGTCGGTCAGGTTGCTTTACGAAGTCCCGCTAGACCCGGCTTGTTGTAGGCGTCTAGCGCTGCAACCTTGTTACACTCGGCCAGCGTCGGATAGTTGAAGATGTTGTTGACCAGGTAATCAAGCTTGCCATCAAGGGCTATGACCGCCTGCCCGATATGGATCAACCCAGATGCGGCCTCGCCGATGATGTGGACGCCAAGAACGTCACGCGTCTGCGTATGCACCAACAACTTGAGCCGGCCGGTGCTGTCTCCGACGATCTGCCCACGGGCCGTTTCCGAATAGCGGCTCATCCGATTTCGTACGGCGCCCGCTCACGCGTCAGTCTTCCCGACTATCGATATCTCCGGGATGGTGTAGATGCCGTAAGGAAGTGGGTCCTGTACGCCGTCCGTCGGAGGTCCGGCTAATGCCAGTTTGCGTAGAGCTGGGACGCTTCGAGGTCGATTACCTCGTGCTGGAGGCTGCTGGCCTTTGCCGCTTCTTCACCCGCGGCTGTAACGATCCATGTGCCACCGGATGCTACCGATTTTCCGTTCTCCATGATGACCTGCCCGGCGACCAGCGACATTGATGCCAGGCCGGAGTTGGGGTCGACGATGGTGATGTCCGCGTCGGCTCCCTCAGAGAAGTGACCTTTGTTGAGCAGCCCGAGCATTCTCGAGGGGTTGTAAGACAGCTTTCGCACTGCGTTGAGCGGGCTGAGCGCGCCGAAATTAACCAGCGCCATCGTACGTTCGATCGCCACGTTTCGTGGGATCGCGCCGCCGTCGGTGCTGACGGCGTCAATTCGGAACTCGGCGTCGCCTGGCGAGCCGGTGTCTGCTGGTTCGTACTGGCCCGTGGCGAGGGTGAAAGCGGACGACGCCGGGTTCACGGGAAAGCTCAGGCTGGCCGCGGTCCCGGCGGCCTCCCAGATATCGACCGCCTCCTGTCCAGTGACGAGGATGACCCGACCGCCACGCACGGTCTGAGCGTAGCCGTAACCGTCCAGCAGGGCCTGTCGCATCCCGACCTCGGTAGTCGGATACCCGCGCGCCGTCAGGCAATTCTGAGGCACGTTTGCGACCACGTTGCCGTCTTCATCGCAAAGGCCGCTGGTGCCGTTCATTTGCGCCAGATAGGACTCCGTCACAACCTGTCCTCGGACTCCATCCAGGATGTCGAACGCTTCCTGGCACTCCTGCTCGGCTGGAAGGATCATCCCGCGGCAGTACGAGTTGACGTGCGCTACGTGGAGTCGGCCCTCGCCAAGCAGATCCGGCACTTCCCGGAGTCCCTCAAGGGTGCTGCTGCTGTCCTTGGTGGCGAGGTGGAATGCGACCCATGCCATCTGCTCGTTGGCGGCCTCGATAACTCCGGAAGTCGATTCTGGCGTGAAGGGGTGGTAGCCGCCAATCATTTTTACGCCGACCGCGCCACGAGACAGAGCGTCCGACACAATGTCCCGCATCATGGCGATCGGCGGGTCGTCCTGCGGGATCGTCAGGTGCGGGATGAGAGCCATAACACCGGCCACGTTGATTCCCGCGCCCAGTCTCCGGATGCCGTCTGAAAGCGACTCCGGCGTCCCGAGAAGATCGAGGCAAGTTGTGGTGCCTGACTCTGCGAGCATGGCCAGTCCGAGGGCCCGATCGACGTTGCGCTCGTCGCCCGCGGATGAAACGTGAGCGTGGGTGTCGATGTGACCGGGCATGACCCAGCGACTCGCTGCATCGATCTCCCGTCCACCGGCGGAAACCTCAAGGGCTTCGCCTATCGCATCTATCCGGCCGTGATTGATGCCGATATCCGTGACAGCGTCCGTCTGGTTGGCGGGGTCGAGAACGCGCCCGCCCTTGATCACGGCGTCGTAGGTCGGCATTTAGCGGTATTCCTCGGTGTGAATCTTTGGAGCAAACTGTGTCCTGACGCTCTCGCCAGCGCCCGCGGCTGCAATTAGGGCCAGACACCCGAATACAAGGAAACGATTTACCCTAGTTGGCCATCGCCTCCAGGAACTCTTTTGCCTCGGTTGGCCAGTTCACAGTCGTTCCGCTTGCGCCTGATCGGTAGATCTGGGCCATATCATCGTCATTATCGATGCCCCATCCTCGTACCGTCAGGCCACGGTCGTGGGCGTGGCTTACCGACTCCGGGGTGGAGGCTCCGGCACGTGGGTAAACGGAGTCGAACCCAAGCTTTACGCATGCGTCCACCGTCTCTTCAGTAAGCTCGTTGATGAGCCAGCCGTGGCGAACAGTGGGCATCCGGAGCTTGGATCGGTACAGCTGGTCAGCCCAGAAAGAGGAGACTGTCATGCCGGGGGCGTCGAACGTCCCTGTGTCAGCGACGTCGAGCCAGCCGTGGCGCTTCAAGGCCTCAGCGACCAGAGTCGGCAGCGCCGCTTCTCGCGATTTCAGCTCCAGATGCGGGTGCACTCGACCGGCGTATCGACCCAGAAACTCGTCCAGCGTCATGATGTACGCGTCCGGGAACTCAGTCTTGAACTCATATCCACCGATCAGCTTTAACGCCTGCAACTCTTCAAGCGTGTGATCAGACACCTCGCCCTTGCCGTCGGTGACACGGTCGACCGTCTGGTCGTGGAACACGACGAGCTGGCCATCCTTCGTGATCTGGGCGTCCAGTTCAAAGTTATCGAACCCCTGTTCGAGGGCCATGTCGAAGGCCTCAAATGAGTTCTCTGGCGCGCTGAACGAATAACCGCGGTGGGCTATGAGTGTGAAGTCCAATTCAGGCTCCGTTTATCGTGCTTGTGGGGGTGAAAGTTGAAGGCGGCGACAGCGTAGCAGCGGTGATGTTCCCGGCCAACAAGTCGGTGAACGGTCAAAAGCCCAGAACAACCTACTCCTCCTCGAGCTCGGATTCGGGTCCGTCTTCTGGCTCGACGAAAATGAATTCCTTGGCCGCTTTTACGAACTCCTCCCGGTGGGAGTGGTGGATCTCATGCGCTGAATCCTCAACGAAAACGCTTGATATAAGCGGGTTCTTACCCGTCGCCCACTCAGCATCTTCCTCCCACACGGCCGATCCCTTCCCCGGGTCGGCACGCATCAAGAGCATCGGTCGTGCGACCCGCTCGACCAGGTCATCCGGATCGAAGTCGAGTTGTTTTCCGCCTTCAAGTGCCAGGGTGAAGACATCCGGGTCCAGCTTGATGAGGTTCCGTGCCAACGCACGAGTGACATACGCAGGCCGGTCCGGGGACCGCTTCTGTAGCATAGTGAACAAGCCGATCTCGGTCATGTCAGACGCGGCGAGGTCCTGCGCCCGCTTGAATCGCTCAAGATATTTATTCGGGTTGCCGTCGGCCGGGCGACGCTTTGAGAACAGCGGCGGGTCCACAGCGACGATCGTCGAAACGAGTTCGGGAGAATTTGCTGCGATCATCGTGGCGACCACTCCTCCCAGGGAGTGCCCCACCAACGCAGCCGGCTCGCCGACGACGTCACGCAGCCACGGCACTATGTCCTCAGCGTACTGCGAGAACCTGTAACCACCGGGGACACGGCCGGAATCGCCATGCCCTCGCAGATCCAGTGCGAACACCTGTCTGCTGGAGGCGAACTCCGGGAGTATGGATCTCCAGTCCTGTCGGCGTGTGCCTAGGCCGTGGATGAACACCACAGGCGGGCCGTTGTTGGGGCCGGAGTCATATGCCAGCGACATATCGGGGGCGGCGTATTTGTCAGACGTGAATAGAGGCGGCATGGTGGACGCGGGAAGGGCGGGCTCATGCCCGCCCCGTTCCCATTGGTTTTCTCTCTTGGTTCGTGGCTGTATTTATATGCTGGATTAATCGGGTAGCCGGGTGATTACGCCTGCTCCGGCAGGTGCACCGTCAGGCCAAACGCTTCAAGTTGTTTACCCATCGCTATCAAGCGTACCTCGTCAGGAGTCTCAACGCCGGGCAGCGTGTTACCCATATCCAGTGCGCCGTACTTCCACCCAGCCATTCGGTGGTAAGCAAGCAAACGAACCCCGACGATGTTATTCAACTCATCAGGCAAACGACCTGCGTGACAATCTGCTCGGCGAACCAATCAAGCGCTATGTTCGCCCTTTGCAGGATGCGCTGCTGATCCTGATGCCCGCTTCCCGGCTAATAGAGATTCTTTTGATTGGTCTCCGTCATCTGAGCTTCCATCTCTTCCACGTTGCCTTTTCCGGCGAATGCGTGGTCGTTCAAAACGCATGCCATCGAGGGCAGAGAGTCTCTAGACGGCCAGGTCTCTGGCTCCCAGAGATCGGACCTCAGGAAGGCCTTCGGGCAATGCATGAAGGCTTCTTTTACGTCGACCACGATCGCCAGCCACGGGTCTTTGCCATTCATGGCGAGAGACTTGAGAAGTTCCGGGTCTTTGACGATGGTTGCCGTGCCGTTAACCCGGAGCGTCTCCCGCATACCGGGGACGAGGAATATCAGTCCGATGCCGGGGTTGGTGATCAGGTTTGTGAGGCCGTCAAAGCGACGGTTGCCGGGCCGATCCGGGATGACGATTGTGTTGTCATCCATCACCTGTACGAATCCAGCGGGGTCGCCTTTTGGCGCAACGTCAACAGTGCCATCGGCGTTGGTGGTCGCAAGGAACGCTATCGGCGACGCGCCGATGATGTCTCGGCAGTGCTGATCCAGCGCCGTTACGGTCTTGTCCCGGGCACGCTCAGACGGATAGCCAAGAAGCTCGCGCAGCTCGTCTTCAGATGTGATGACGTTATTGAATCGAGTGGTGATGACCATGTGCGTCCTTACCTGTGGAAGTTCGGTCGGCAATCTGGGAAGTATAAACGAAGTCTGTTTCCGGGACTGCGAGATTTGAGTCGTGTGTTTTATATGGTGTCCAGGAAGTCGAACATCACCCGTCGGAAGTTCACGGGATCGCCGCGATGTATGCCGTGCCCGACGCCCTGCATCTGGACAAATGTGCAGTCCGGAATCAGATCCGCTGCGCGGTCAGCCTCGTCGTCCGACATCGCTGCGCCCATGCCCGGGTCTGCTTGCAACAGGAGTGCCGGGCACTTGATACCGGCCAGGCTGGCCTCGGCGTCGAAACCTTCCATCGCTCCTCCGCTAACCGTCCGTGTGTAGATCTCCGGATCAAGCCCTTTTGTAGAGTCGGCCCGGAAGCGTATCTCTGCGGCGTCCTGGTTCGGGTACATCTCGGCGAGCAGAGGAATCAACTCCGAGGCCGGGACGTCCATCCCGGCAAACTCTTGCATGCGGGCGAACTCATCAGCCCGACGGCTTCGGCCCTTACCCTGATGGGAGAAGATCGGCGGGTCTTCCAGGACGACCGCTCGCACCAGTTTAGGCCGCTCGCTGGCGACGCCTATCGCAGTGACCGCTCCTAACGAGTGGGCGACCAGAACGGCTGGTTTGTCGATCACGTCCTGGAGCAGCGAGATGATGTCCCGCGGGTAATCGCCAAATCGGTATCCGGACTCGGCAGACGACGATTCGCCATGACCACGCAGATCGACCGCGTACGGATGCCACGCGTGGGAGACGGCGCCGATCTCTTGCGACCACTGCTGCCAGCGACCGCCGATGCCGTGGATGAAGACGAGTGGATCGCCTTGATCGTCGCCCTCCATGTAGTTAAGGGTCATCTCGCCGGTGTTGTGCTGTTTTTCGGTTAGCAAATGGGTCCCCGTTGATGTGGTGTCAGTAATTTATTAGGGCCGTCGAAATATTGTTAGGGATGGAGATTCTTCTCCCTCGTCCTTGATGTACATGAGCTTCTCCCGCTGGGAGAAGGGGTCACGTTTCAGCCCTGTCCGTAGGTTCTTGGCGGGATTCCGGGATTCAGGGAGAAGTGGGTGTGGGTTGCGAGCCAGATGCCGTTTCGGCGGGCCAGGGTCACGGTGGCGCGACCGGGTCGAACAAAGGGTTTGTGGTCTTGATCGAACCCGGTGGATGTCCAGGTTGCGACGCCCCATGCGACGTTCTGGTCGCCGAAGCCAAGTATCGACTCCGGGGCCACTTTGAAGTCGGCGATGTTGCCCCAGATACCTTCCCACTGGTTGCGACGGAGGTTTCCGAGCCCGGTCACGATATCGGCACGTGTTCCAAACGACACGACATCGTCGGCAAATATGCCTTCCGCTGTGTCGTAATCGATCCCGGCGCACAGCTCACCCAACAAAGTGAACCAGCGTTGAACGGCGACTTCCGGGTCCGGGTTGGTGATTGGTATCGCGTAAGAGAGATGGGTCATATGGCGGGCAAGGATGCCACAGGTTGATGTGAATCAGGCGGTAGTTTTTCCTGAACCGCGGCCTCTCACACCGTTAGAGGGTCGCCTTAGATCGGCTTCCGGCCCGCTACTGCAAACACACGATGCGGGATTGCTATCGGGTCTCCCGGAAATCGTTCAACCAACAACGACGCCAACGCCTTATCAAAAGCATCAACCCGATCTGAAGTCATGGACGCGGCGATCCCGGCAGACGCTCTGATGCGGCCTCGCCACGATTCGTGTGTGTACATGTCGTCGATCGGGAATGTGAGCTGCGTTACGGACTCGAATCCGCCCGACTGAAGATCAACGATGAACTCCGGATGGAGTCCATTGCCGCCGCCCCTCAACCACTCCGGGTTGTGCGACTCGATCAAGCGTTCCGTTCGATCAACCACATTCCCCGGCAAGGGAATCCAGTCCCACGAAGCCAGTAGCAATGCGCCGCCCGGCTTGAGCAGCCGTGCCGCCTCGGCCAGTGTTGCATCGGCGTCAAACCACCACCAGCACTGGCCCGCGGCGATGATATCGAACTCACCGTCCGGAAGCCCCGTCTCTTCCGCAGACGCGTTGACGTACTGGACCTGTACGCCGGTTTCTTCGTCCAATCGCTTCGCTTCGCGCATCATATTTTCTGAGATATCGACCGCCGTGACCTCGGACCCACGTGTGGCAAATCCACGAGCCAGAGTGCCGGTACCGGTGCCTAGATCCACAACCCGCGCCTCTTTGGGGTCAATCGCTATCTCATTGAGAGAGTCGAAGAACTCCGGCGGGAATCCACCACGGTGTCGGGCATAGTCGTGCGCGGTCTGTCCAAAATCGGGATTAGTCATAGCCATCAAGGGTACTGCTGGCCTGAACCGAGTTCTTCACCAGCATGAGATCTCACGTCCGTCTTAAATCACGCTAGAACCTCAGGGATCTGACCGATGAACAAACAGGCAATCGCTCGATGGAATGATCTGCAGGACCGGGTGCCCGCCGGATTTCTTGTCGGGAACGTGGATATTGTCGCCGTTCGATTTGGCGATGAACTGTCCGTGTTCTAGAGGCGTTGCCTGCATCGTGGAGCACTCTTCGGCGATGGTCATGTCGATGGCCAAGACTTGATCTGTGGCGTGCATGGCTGGGACTATCGCCTTGAGTCCGGAATCAGCGTGTACAACAACGACGAGCAGTTACCGAAGTTCAATGCGTGGGTCGAGGGCGGCGATGTGCTCATCGATGCCGATCAGATCAGCGAATGGGAGTTGGCGAACCCGCAGCCTTATAACCGGGACGCTGACTAGGGCGCATATGCCGATCACTCCGGTACGCCGGAGGAGCCATTCGCCGGGCTGATCCGTGACCTGGCATCAAGCGGGTTAGAAAACTTTGGCGAGCACGGTCTGGTCGCTGCCATGGGCGTGCCTCGTGATCAATTGCCCTCGTGGGACAACATCCAGTTCGTGACGGGACAGCTTGCCAGCGTCCCAGAGCTTGATCACGGTCAGGCATTCCACTTCAAGGACGGTCAGCGCTATCTAGATGATGACTATGTGGTCACTACCACTGGGGGCAGGTCATGAACCTCTAAGGCTCCTCAATCAAAGCGCTTAGCGATCGTTATACACAGAGCCATCCTTGTCTCATTGCGAACAATGATGGCTATACGGGGTGCGGACGTGATCCGATGCCCAACTGGATGAACATCGAATCCCACAGGGCCTTTATCACGTCAGAGGGAAGGGGTCCCTGTGAAATCTACCTATCGTCCGACTAGGGCCACCAAAAGACTCTTAACGGCGGTCCTGATTTCATCCCCCATCTATTCGTTTTGACAGTATTAGTTCTGGGGACTCGCTACACTGTGCGAATTTCCAATTTGAAACGAATGGATGAACATGATCGACATTAGTGTTGCGACATCTTCTATCGATAATCCGGATTCGGCGCGGTATGCAGTCGAGTGGGCTATAGAGCATGGATTCGACGGGGTCGAGTTCAATGCGCCCAGCATTCAGTTGGGCGATCTAAGTCCGGATGACCGGCAGTTCTTGTTGGCAGCCGCTGATGAGCACGGGTTGCGGTACACGCACCATTTTCCGACATCCGCGCTGCCGGGCTCGCACGTTCGTGAGACCAGGGAGCAGGTCTTCGCCGAGTTTATCAGCGAGATAAGGGTGGCGGGCGAGCTTGGAATTGAGGCGATGGTCGTCCACCCCGGCAAGCTGGATGTGCCTGGTCTTACGCCGGAAGAAACCACTGAAGCTGACCGCGCTACTTCGAATTCGTTTCTGGTGGATTTCATGAAGGAAGCGGGGCAAGAGGCTGAGAAGGCAGGAGTCGCGATCGGCCTCGAAAACATGCACTACAACCCTGGCTGGCTGATTCGTGCCCACAGCGATCTGGTCGCTGTGGTGGATGCGATCGGAAGTCCGGCAGTGGGGATTACCTTCGATGTCGGGCATGCCTGGGGGTCGGGCGGGGTCGATGCGGGGATCGAGGCGTTTGGGGATCGGATTCGGCATGTGCAGGTGCACGATGCTCGTGGCCCGGAAGGGGCGGGCAATGTTCGGGATCAGCACATGGAGGTCGGGACGGGCGTGCTCGATTTCCAGTCGGTCGGCGAATTTGTGAGGCCGAATGATTTCGTGGTCGCGCTTGAGACGTCGGGACGGCTGGTCGACCGCGAGGACGCGGTTGAGCGCAGCCGGGATGTATTGCGGGCTTTGTGGGAGTAGAGACTTCCCCAGAACCCAGAACTCTGATCACCCGCCGTCCAAGTCCCGAGAGGAACCAGACGGCTCGGGCGATCAGCAGTTAAGCCAGGATGTCTGCCAACGCATCAAGAATTTTTTCGTTTTCGGGTTCTGTTCGAATGGCAACGCGTAAGAATTCCCCATCCAAACCGATCTTGTCTCCGCAGCTTCGTACATAAACGCCGTGCCTGATCAACATCAACGCGGCTACGACGTCAGACGAAACGTTTTCTGGCAGTTTCATCAGCTGGAAGTTAGCACTTGTTTCAAACGCCTGGATGAAATCGAACTTCTTGGTCGTAGACGTGAACTTGTCTATGAAGAGCTTGTAACTCGATAGTTCTCCGAGATATTGCTCCAAGAATTGGGGACGGTCGAAAAGCGAGAAAAAGTACTCCGCTATTCCGCTCGTGTTCCACAGGTAGCCATGATCGAGGAGTTGAGTCACACGTTCGGCTGGCATGATTGCGTAGCCGGCACGAATTCCGGCTATCCCGAAATCCTTGGACATGCTTTTAACAACGGTGACGTTGTCGAACCGCTTCGTGATACCGGTGAGGCTCGGCAGTTCACCGTCGGGAGTCGCACTGTCAGCGAAGTGGATAAAACTTTCGTCGACGATGATCGTGCTGAGACTGGTCAGTCTCGAAAGAATCGACTTTAAATCGTCGTCCGGAATCAGGTATCCATCGGGGTTGTTCGGCGATATCAGCACGGCCGTGTCGGCATGGCTGCTTAGCACCGAATTTACATAGATGTCTGGATTGACTGCAAAATTGTTTGTCGGATCGAGGGCGAACGTCGTGACCTGTTGATCTGGACCAGCGAACTCGTAGTAAGGCGAGAACGTTGGTGTGCTGATGTGAATGTGCGACGAGAAGTTGTGAATTACTGCCTGGATCGCTTCAGTGGCGCCGTTCGCTATAAAAAGCTGATCGGCAGGCGCACCAATGGCAGTCGAAAGTCGCTCGGCTATAGCCCTGTTCTGAGATGGGTATGCCTCTAACATCCGCTTGAAAAGTTGCGGGTCGGCTAGGACATCGGCGTTGAAATAGGACCAAAACAGGTCAGTCGCCAGAGGATTCGAAAGATAGCAGGCATCAATATCAACTGCTATCTCAGGTATTGCCTTTTGCATCGTGCCGAGACTCGGCGAATGCGAGCCTGATCGGGCACTGAGTTCTTCCAATTGGCCAAGTATGGAGCGCTCTTCAGGTGAAATACTGACTGGACTGAGGTTCGTTAACATCAAGATCCTTATCTCTAGTGGTAGTCGTTAATTCAGGCAATTGATTCGTCCGGGCATGTAGAACGAGTCCCGCCCGCGGGCCCCGCGGGCATTAACGCATGGACTTGTAGTCCGAATAACCCAACCGCCGAAACGCTACCAGTGACTCTGTATAACGGGTGTCTCAGATACGGTCGACTGGATATTTACTGATGGCAGAAGTGCTCCACTCGCTTGTGGTTCACGCGCCTGCCTACGTCTCTCAGCCGAGCAATGATCCGGTGGCAGCATAGCCCCGCCAAGCCGGTCAGCAAGGTCGGACGATGTCCTTGACGAGAGATTTCACATCGCACTGAGGTTACCACCGAAGGCGTTGCTTGGCTTTCGGCTGACCGGAAACCATGCACGACCAGTGCTCGGCAACGCCCAATCTACCCGGACATGGTTGACGCACTCCCGGCGGCAGGAAGGGCTCAGAATACTCAATTAGCCACTTCGTTCAAGATCAGCCGAGCCATCAATTCAACACCGTTCGCTTGAGTCCGGAGTTCGCCTGCTAGAGGCATTTGAGTCTCTTCGCCTGGTCCGTCCATCGATGTTGTTGACTGGTACCATCCCGGAGGGCAGGTCATGCGCATGGTCGGACTACTCATCTTCGATTGTCGCCCAGCATCATCCTAGCCCGCTCAGGAGGAGACCTTATGGGCCTAAATTCTACAGTGTTTGAACCGATGGATATGTCGACGGCCGAAACGCTTCTGAAGGAAGCAAAACAGATTTTGGACAAACTCGGCCTTGTCTTCTTCCTACGTCATGGCACATGCCTGGGCGCTGTTCGGGACCAAGCCTTCATTCCGTGGGATGACGATCTCGATATCGGATCCGTGATCGGACTGCATGGTCTTACCGAGGCGATAGTTGAAGATGCGGCTGTTGAGTTTCGCAAACACGGGTATTCCGCTGAGATCATCGACAGTGATCTCCACCTGAGCGTTGACCTGAAGAAATCGGGTGTCCAGATGGACTGGACTTGCTATCGAATCATCGATGACAGCATCTACCAGTGGCCGGTAGTCAAAATTCCCGTAGGTCTCCACGAAAATCTCAAAGAGATCGACTTTCTTGGGACGACCTTCATGGTTCCAAATCCACCCGAAGAGTATTTCCGGCTCAAGTACGGTCCGGATTGGATGACCCCCAAAGAAGCGGGCGACTTCGAGCAAGAAGTATTGGATCTAATGGAGGATCGCAGCCAGTCAAGTAACTCTGAAAACGTATTGCAGTTGGCTGATCGACGTGATGCCAATCTACATACGGGTAGTTTGAAGGTACTTGGCTTCGACGGCGAAGCAGCTACAGGTGTTGAAGTCACGCTCGCACCAACCACCGTGCTCACGGGGCTGGATAAGGCGAACACCAACGAAGAAGGCTATGTTTATTTCAGTTTGCCGGAAGAGGCTAGCTACGTTGTTGCGGTTCAACTAGGCGATAGCAAAGAGATTCTGTATCTAGAAGAACTTGAACCGGGTATCGAGTATCTTTACATGCCCGATCCAGCGCAGCCCTCAGGCAGGGCCAACGCCTTGATTGCTCAATAGGGGCAACCATGGGCATCAGAATTCAGGAGTGACCGAAATTACCCGCGTCTACGTCGATATGGTGGCCGATTTGTTCCACTACGGTCACGTCAATTTCTTGCGAAAGGCGAAATCGCACGGCGACTTCTTGCTGGTTGGAGTTCACTCCGACGAAACTGTGGAGAGCTACAAACGTACCCCGATTCTTTCGATGGACGAACGTATAGCTTCCGTTGCAGGCTGCCGGTACGTCGATGAGGTTGTTCCGAACGCTCCTCTCAAAATTACGCGCGACTGGATCGAGAAGCACAGCATTGATCTGATAATGCACGGCGACGATGTCGCACTTGAAGTTAAGGACGCTTGGTACGGCGTTCCGATCGAGATGGGCATTTATCAGTCAGTTGGTTACACAGAAGGTATTTCGACGACTGATCTCATTTCACGAATAAAAGCGGCTGATGCCGGATAAAGGTCGATAGTCAATCAGACCGGCCGGTGGGTTTCGAATGCGCCTGCCCGAGCTGCCTGTCGCCTGAAGTGGTGAACACGGTTCACGCCCTTCGGCTTTGTTTCTCCCTTTTAGTCCGCAGGTCGTCGGTTCGAATCCGCTAGGTCCACATCACGTTAGGCGGAACCGCCACAGTGAGTTCTACCTATCCCTCGACCAACAGCAGCAAAGCTGAGATCGTGTACTCCATCGATCCCGACGACGGATCCAAATTGTTCCTCCCGGTTATCCTGCCCTGGCTAGGAGCTTTTCGGTTAGAAGCTCTTCCGGGCGCTTAACTTCCAGAGCTCTTTGTTAACGTGAACACCCATGAAAATTACCGCAATCGAGACCTATCCCGTCGGGGCCGGTTGGAAAAATTGGCTATTTGTACGTGTCATGACCGACGAAGATGGACTCTACGGGGTCAGCGAAGCCACGATAAATGGGTTCATCAAAACAACCGAAGCAGCAATCTCAGAACTTGCTCATCTAGCTATCGGTCGTGACCCGCGTAACGTCAACGCCATCGCCGAGGAAGTGATAGGGACCGTGCAGGACGCGGGGCACATACACCGCCTCGCTATGTCAGCGATCGAGGTGGCGTGCTGGGAC
>CAUZRH010000005.1:0-20654 GCA_963582115.1 Dehalococcoidia bacterium | reverse complement strand
CTTGATGACGGGCAGGTTGCCTAAGGGATCTATCGTGACGGTCTCGCCATTGGGAGAAACAGAGTTCACCCGGGTCTTGCAGACGAGCTTCGCCTGCCCGTTCACGCGCATCGCACATGAGCCACAGATCGAAGCACGGCACGAACAACGCATCGACAGAGTCCCATCGACATCCTCACGCACCGTCAAAAGCGCGTCAAGAATTGTGGTCGTCTCGGCCACATCGACGGTGTACTCCTGATAGCCTTCAGACTCCGGATTTTCGGGATCGTAGCGCTTCACGCGCAGCGTCTGCTCCATCTAGTAAACCCTTTCAACAGGCGTCCAGTTTGTGATCGTGACATCGCTTGTCTCGACCCTGGACCCATCACCGTCTTTGTAAACGAGGGTGTGTTTAAGCCAGTTTTCGTCGTCCCTGTTGGGCATGTCCGTTCGGAAGTGCGCTCCCCGGCTTTCTTTACGAGCGTCGGCCCCGGCGCAGACCGCCTGAGCAACGTCCAGCATGTAATCAAGCTCAATTGCGGACATCAGGTCCGTATTGAACACTTTGCCCTTATTGTCTACAGCTACCCGTGGGTACACGGCCCGGAGTTCTTTTATTCGGGCAGCGGCTGAGTCGATACTCTCCTGGTCACGGTATACCCCGACGCCGGCAACCATGCTCTCGCCCATGTCACGACGAATAGCCCCGGCCCTTAGATCTGCCGGTCGGTCCAGCAACGCCTGATAACGTTGTTGTTCGGCGCTCAACATCGCTTCATCGGAAGAGTGTCGCTCTGCGCTCCTGGCATACTCCGCCGCAGCTATCGCCGATCTCCGACCGAACACGACCGTATCCAGCAAGGAATTTGCGCCGAGGCGGTTTCCTCCGTGGACGGAAACGTTGGCCGTTTCACCAGCGGCGTACAGGCCCGGCACCACGGTTGCTCCATTCACGTCGGTCTTGATACCACCCATGATGTAGTGCATACCGGGTCGGATTGGAATCGGGGACTCGGCCAGGTCGATACCAACGAACTCTAGGGCGACTTCCTGGAGGTAACCGAGCCGTTCTTCGATAAATGTGCGACCGAGGTGTCGCAGGTCCAGGTGGATGTTTCCATCGATACCCCGTCCTTCGTTTATCTCCGTCTGTTCGGACCGGGATACGACGTCGCGGGATGCGAGTTCAAGGTAGTCAGGTGCGTAGGTCTTCATAAACCGTTCGCCATCTGAGTTAAGGAGGTATGCCCCTTCACCTCTAGCGGCCTCGGACAGAAGGATTCCAGACCCGGCGAGAGTCGTCGGGTGGTACTGGATCATCTCCATGTCCATGAGCGGTACGCCTGCCCTGTAGGCCAGCCCGAGCCCCTCACCCGTGCAGATCAGGGCGTTAGTAGACGGTTCAAATACGCGCCCCGCCCCGCCGGTCGCCATGATCACGGCCTTGGCCCTGATCATGTGCAACTCGCCGGTGTGGATATTCATCGCCATAACGCCGTGACAAACGCCGTCCTCGATGATGAGGTTGGAGACGAACCACTCTTCATAAACATTGACGTCGAGCTTAACGGCCTGTTCGTACAGGGCCTGCAACATTGCGGAACCGGTGATTGCGCCGACGTAGAAGGTACGTGCAATCTTCTGCCCACCGAAGCGTCGGGTTCCGAGCTGGCCGTCCTCATTACGGCTGAATATCACACCCATGTGTTCCAGCTCGATGATGGCGTCGCCAGCCTCGCGGGACATCAACTCGACAGCATCCTGGTCTGCTAGATAGTCGCTCCCCTTGATGGTGTCCAGTGCGTGGCCTTCCCAATCATCGCCCCGGTCGGTCATCGGCGCGTTAATACCGCCCTGAGCAGCATTGGAGTGGCTGCGAATCGGGTGAACCTTCGATATCACGGCGGCGTCAACGCCCATCCGTGCCGCCTCGACAGAGGCCCGAAGTCCGGCGAGTCCGGCGCCGATTATCAAAACGTCGTGTTGGTACATCTGTTACCTCTTGCTCGCGGCGCTATTGTTTTTATTTAGCGTCTGCCGGGGTGCGTCATTGTTAAGCGTGATGTCGGACCGTTTCGATTAGTTAACCGACTCAGGATAGAGGTAAAGCGCAGAGAGAAGAGCTGCGATACTTTTCGAATCGACTATCGTGCCTTGCCGGATCAGATTCGGTATGTCAGAAACAGGCGTCCTAGCCAGCTCAACATCCTCATCATCGTCCTGAGGCAGTGAGGATGTCGTGAGCCCGGTCGCCAGATATCCGTGCATGTACTCAGTAGAGATGCTTGGAGCCGCCCAGAATCCCAACAAAGGGGTTAGCGTTTCGGCCAGATGACCGGCCTCTTCTTGTAGTTCCCGGATAGCTGCGTCCTGTGGATCTTCCCCCGGATTCAAGTGTCCGGCGGGGGCTTCAAGGATTACGGACTGCACCGCATGTCGCCACTGCCGTACTAGAAGCACATCACCATCATCGGTTATCGGAACAATAACGACGGAGTTGGACTGTTCAATTACACCCCGCTCGAGCGCGGGACGATCCCCTAGACGGATGGTGTCCACACGCATTTTCACGCGGTGGTCGTCGTACACCTGCCGGGTGTCGACGGTGGTGGTAGTCAGCATCGAGTAAATACTACCTCAGTGACTCTCACTACCGGAGTCTAAATCAGCCTCACTATCCACCCGCCTCATCGCTCCCTGCCGCATGCCCAGCCGCCTGGTCAGGGACTGATAAAACGCTTCCGGAGGATGCTTCCTGAGGAAACTGGCACTGAACTCGCTGGTCTCGATCTGAACGCTGTCGCCCGCATGCATCTCGCGATCCACAAAACCGTCTACGCTTAACGTTCCGCCGGTTTCGGTCTCTACGGTGATATTGACCACAGCGGCGGGATGTAAAAGCAGGCCGCCCTGGAGACTCATATGTGCGGCGATCGGCTTCAGAAGGAAGGCTCCGCTGGTTGGGTTCATCACGGGGCCACCAAGTGCGAGCCCGTAGCCCGTTGATCCCGTAGCGGTAGAGATCACAAGCCCGTCGCCACGGTAAGTAACTATCTCCTGGCCATCGACGACTGTATGGAGATCTATCACGCGGATCGACGCTCCCCTGCCGACAACTACGTCGTTTAACGCATGAAACGACCCGATTTGTCCCTCGGAACCGGTGACAGTGGCACGTATCATCGCCCGGTTTTCGATACGTGGGCCTTTTTTATCGACTTCCCAATTTTCCAGATACCAGCCCATTTTCTCAAGCGCATCAGATGCGTCTAACTCTGCCATGAAGCCGACCCGGCCCATGTTGATCCCGAGTACGGGTATGGCATGAGGGGCTGCGGCGTGTGCGCCTCTAAGGATAGTCCCGTCGCCGCCGATGGTGATGACGAGGTCGCTTCCTTCGACTCCGGCTTCCAGGGCCGAGATGGGTTCTGCCGGCAGCAAATGCCAGTTGCCGTCGCCGAATCGCTCTGACAGATAACGTGCCAGTATTCTGGCTTCTGCTAGAAGTCCGTGGTGGATAACGACCACGTTTTGAACTTGAGACATTTCGTCGGACCGAGGAGCGCTAGGTGACGACGCCGGTCACGGCGTTTCGGGCGAACTCTAGCAGTGATGACGGTGCGATACCGAAAACGAGCAGCCCGGCAGAGGCGACCAATGTAGCGGCCCATACAGGAATGTCCGCAGTTACACGCTCTTCATTCTCCGGCTCGTCGAGGAACATCGTACGAATCACACGCAGGTAAAAGAAAGCCGATACGACGGAGTTGAGCACGCCAATGATTGCCAGCCACGCGAGGCCGGAATCGACGGCGGCGCTAAATACAAATACTTTCCCCAGGAATCCGGCCGTAGGAGGGATACCGAGCAGCGATAGCAGTCCCAACGCAAGTAATACGGACAGCACGGGCGCCCTGCGGGCCATCCCGGCGAATCCGCTGATCATGTCGTTACCGGTCTTGTTTGTGATGGCGATGATCGCAAAGAAGACGGCCAGGTTGGTCAGTGCGTAGGCAACAAGGTAGAACAGAACTCCCTGCGGGCCTGCGATGAACCCGTCGCTGTCGCTATTGCCAGCAACTGCGGCCAGCCCAACGAGCAGGTACCCGGCGTGTGCCACCGTGCTGTAACCCAGCATCCGCTTGATGTTCTGTTGTGACAGCGCAAGCAGGTTACCTGCGGTCATCGTGATCGCCGCTAGTATGGCTATCAGCACGGACCAGTCGGCTGCCAGGTTATCGGTGCCAAGTGCCGTGTACAGGACGCGTAGCACGATGGCGAAGGCGGCGGACTTGGAAGCAATAGAGAGGAACGCAACGACAGGCGTCGGAGCGCCTTCGTAAACATCTGGCACCCACATCTGGAACGGCGCCATCGCCATCTTGAAACCGAAACCGGCGACGACCATCACCGTACCCAGCATGATTGCGCTGGACCCAAAGGCCCTGTCCCCGTCGGCATCCATGTTGTTGATGCCTTCAAGGATCCCGGCGATATCGGTCGTGCCGGTCGCACCGTACAGATACACCAGCCCGTACAGCAGTACCGCCGAGCTAAGAGCGCTGAGTAGCAGGAACTTTAGCCCGGCCTCAAGAGACCGGTCCGTGCGCAGGAACGCCGCAAGAGCGGCCGCAGGCAGCGCAGACAGCTCAAGGGCGATGTACGCGGTGATGACGTCCTGTGAGGCCACTAGAAGCATCATTCCGCTGACAGAGAGAAGCATCAGCGCCAGGAACTCGCCCTGGAAGCCGACGAACTTGCGGGAATATGTGGCGGCCGCGACGATCACTGCCGCCGTGGTGCCGATCAACAGGAAGTGGAAGAACAAGGCCATCCGGTCGGCCGTGACTGTGCCGAACACGCCGACCTCGTTATCCGGCGTGTCGAACCACAGGATCAACGTGAATACCAATGGCACGATCAACCCAAGCACGGCCAGCCATATCAATGTCGTCTTTTTGGTGACGATCAGATCGGCAATGATCACGACCAGTGCAAGGCCCGCAACGGATATTTCAGGCGACAGTATCCAGAGGTCGTGCGCGCTCATATCCTCATCAACTCGCTAATTCCGATCTTGAACACCTCGGTGATGATCTTGGGGTAGACGCCGATGGCGACGATGCTGATTACCAGCGCAACCACCGGGATCATGTCCACAAAATTAGCGTCATCGATATCTTGAAATCGTTCATTCCTCGGGCCGAAGAAGGTCCGCTGCACCATCCACAGGACGTAACCCGCTGCGAGAACGACTCCGAACGCCCCGATGGCGGTCAGCCACGGCCACACTGCGTACGCCCCAAGGAACACAGTGATCTCTGCTACGAATCCGGAAAGCCCCGGCAGTCCTAGTGACGCCAGCCCGGCGATAACCATAGAGATCGTTATGAGCGGCCAGCGCAGGGCCAGTCCGCCAAGGTCAGGAATGTAGCGGGTGTGCGCACGGTCGTAGACAAGGCCAACCGTCAGGAACATGAGGCCAGTGATCGTGCCGTGGGTCACCATCTGCAAGGCAGCACCGTTTATTCCGGCGTCCGTCACCTTGCCTCCCACACCAACAATCGCTGATACGCCAAGTACTACGAAGCCCATGTGGCTGACGCTGCTGAACGCGACCAGGCGCTTGAGGTCCGTCTGGCGAAGTGTGACAACTGCGCCGTAGATGATGCTGATGACCGCCAGCGTAGCCAGAAGCCACGCTACGTCCTGTACCTGGAAATTTTTCGTTTCCTGGAACATGCCGACGGAAACTCGGATCAGGCCGTAACCACCCATCTTCAGCAGCACACCCGCCAGCATGATGCTGACAGCCGTGGGTGCGTCGGTGTGCGCGTCTGGCAACCAGCTATGTACGGGCCACAGCGGCATCTTGATGGCAAAGGCAGCAAACAGGAAGAACCAGATCACTCCTGCCGGTATGAGTAGGTCTGTGCCGATGACTTTGTCAGGTATGCCGACTATGCCCTCCGACGGGATGGAGACCATGGCGAACGTACCGACCCCGGAGGAGAGGAACAACGCCAGTATCCCGATCAGCATGAACGCGCTGCCACCGAGCGTGAAGATAACGAACTTCATGGCGGAGTAGCGGTTGCGTCCACTACCCCAGATCGAGATGAGCATGAACATCGGGATCAGCTCAATCTCCCAGAAGATAAAGAACAGTAGGAAATCGAGCGCCAGGAACACGCCAAGTACCGACGTTGAAAGAACAAGCAGCCATATGAAGTACTCGCGCACTCGTAGCGTAATCCGCCACGATGCGAGCGTAGCTACGGCGGTGAGAAGTCCCGTCAATAACACCAGCGGTGCGCTCAGGCCGTCTATCCCAAGTAGATATTCTGCCCGAAGTCCCTCGACGGGTATCCAGTCCTGGTACCGATCCACCATCTGTACCCCACCAACTCCGCGATCGAAGGCAGCGTAGGTGATGGTGATCAACACCAGGTTCAGGATCGTCGCACCGATGGCGAACCATCGGATTTGCTGGTCGTTCCGCAGGAACAGCGCTATCACAAGCGCCGCAGCCGCCGGGAGGAACACGATTATTGAAAGCCATCCCTCAAACAAGGGCGACCTCCTTGGCGATCTGGACGTTAAATGTGATCTGGAAGTTCATCGGTTAACTCCCCCAGACCAGGAATGCAGCGATTGAGGCGACGACTCCAACGGAGATCGCCAGACCGGCGACCTGAGTCTGACCATTCTGGGCCTGTCCAAGGCCTTTTCCGACCCGATTGGTCCAGATACCAATCTTCACGTTGACGGCGTCAACGGCACTACGATCAAACCAGTCGGCGGCTCGCACTACGCCGCCGTAGAAGAAACGTTTGACGATCCACTGTTCGTACAGTTCGTCCATGAAGTATTTGCGGTACAACAGTATGTATACCGGGCGTGTGCTGTTGGCCATCGACTCCGGAGATACTTTCTTGCTGCCATACATCAGGTACGCGAGGTAGATCCCGATTAGCGCTACCGCAGACGAGACTATCGCAACGCTCCAATTGAACTTGGGCGCCGCTCCGGCATGCTCGATAGCCTCTTCAACCTCGTGCTCATCTGTTACATGCTCTGTGAAGACTGACTCGTTTCCGGTAACGAAGTGGCCGAACTCGTGTTTATCGCTAATGCCGATATCTACGGGGGGGTTGGCCAAGAACCCGGCTCCTACTGCCAGAATCGCAAGGACCAGCATTGGGGCCAACATCACCCATGGCGATTCGCCAAGGTGCGGGTGGCCGTGAACCTCAGGCGCTTCTCCGCCGGCCGCCACGATGGCTTTGGCCTCAGCTTCTGCTCCGCCGCGGTACTCGCCGCCAAACGTCATCCAGATGACCCTGAACATGTAGAACGCCGTCATAAACGCAGCGACGACACCGGCAGCCAGCGCGATCCAACCGATCGTTGAGTCGACCTCGGTGGCGTGAGCCAGAATTTCGTCCTTGGACCAGAATCCGGCCAGCGGGAAGATTCCCGCAAGTGACAGGCTGCCGATCACCATCAGAGTGAAAGTCCACGGCATGACCTTGCGGAGTCCGCCCATGTACCGCATGTCGAACGTCCCTGTGGCGTGGTTCACGGAACCGGAGCCCAGGAAAAGGAGAGCTTTGAAGAAGGCGTGCGTAAACAGGTGGAATATCGCTGCAACGTAACCGCCAAGTCCCAGGATCAGCATCATATAGCCAAGCTGGCTGACGGTGGAGTACGCAAGCACACGCTTGATGTCGTGGGCGACAAGCCCCATAGAGGCTGCGAACACGGCGGTGAACGCACCGATCAGCGTCACAATCTCCATCGTGTATTCCCCTGCCTGGAAGAGCGGGAACATGCGAGCGACCAGGAAAACTCCCGCCGTCACCATCGTGGCGGAGTGAATCAGTGCGCTAACGGGAGTCGGGCCTTCCATCGCATCCGGCAACCACGTGTGCAACGGGAACTGTGCGGATTTACCGACCGCACCGGCAAAGATACCCAGGGCGATCAGCCCGGCGGTCGTCGCTCCCAGCGTCCCGGCCAGGGTGTACATGGTCGGGATGTCGAGGAAGTCGTTGCCTTCCGCAAACAATGCTAGAAGCGCTATCAGGAAGCCAAAGTCGCCGAACCGTGTGATAAGGAACGCCTTTTTGGCGGCGGCGGCGGCTGAAGGCTTGGTGAACCAGAATCCAATGAGTAGGTAGGAAGAAACGCCGACCAGTTCCCAGAACACGAACAGTTGAATGATGTTGCGTGACGTGACCAACCCTAGCATCGATGCCGTGAACAGTGACATAAACGCGTAGTAGCGGATGTAGCTGGGGTCGCCCTTCATGTAGCCCTGGGAGTAGATCTGCACCATCAGGCTCACCCCGCTGACAACGATCAGCATGATCGCCGTGAGAGGATCGAGCAGGATGCCAATACTCAGGGTCAATCCAGGGACGCTCAGCCACTCGTGCGTGCCGAAGTCGACCATGCCGTGAGCGTCGTTTACGGCCAGATATGCCATCACCGACAGGCCGAAAGATATGGCGAGCGCCGTTATCGCCAACCAACCAGAGAGTCGTTCGAACTGTGGAAAGAATGGACGAATAATCAGACCGCTGATGAGGAACGATCCCAACGGAATGAGGATGATCAGCCAGACGCCGAATTCTGAGATATTCACGCTCTACAGCTTCCTCAGAATTTCGTCAGCGACATGCTCGCGGTTAAGTGGAACGTACACCGTGAACGGGACGCGCTCACCCCAGTCAAGGATGTCTCCGTCCGGAAGGATCTTGGACGGCAAGCCCTCACCCTCAAGAAGGTTCTTCCACATTTCGGCGGTCAAAAGATTCGCCGTTTTTTTGTACTCAACCCACACTAGACGTACATCTCGAGCATCTCATGTTTTGGTGTTGATGTTTGCATGTTATTAGCTTTAGAGTTCATCATCCGCGCAACGTATCCAGTTCACTCACGTCCGCCGTTTCACGTTGTTTGTAAATGGCGATTACAAGCGCAAGACCAAGTGCTACCTCCGCGGCAGCGGCGGCGATAATAAAGATAGCGAACACATGACCCGACAACGCCGTTTGAACGGTGTCCGCTGTGACCTCTACAGGACTTCCGGCCAGCGCGGACGGCACTGTGTAACGGGAGAATCCGACGGCGGCAATGTTGACTGCGTTGAACATCAACTCGATCGACATCAGCAAGATAATCGCGTTGCGACGGGTCAGCGCACCGTAAAGGCCGATTGCGAATAGGATCGCTGAGACGAGGAGTACGTTTTCGAGGTTCATTACGCCTCCTGCTCCGGCTCTCTGACAAGTGCTATTGAACCGATGATCGCAGCCAGAAGAAGGACACCCAGCGCCTGTAGCGCAAGTACGTAATCCCGTACTAGTAATTCACCCAGCCATCCGGTCGAGTCGGCAAATACGCCGTCCATCGCCTTCGTCTCGTCGACGCCGGTGTATTCGATGAGGATCGTGTCCCCGTCGCTGTTGGTGGACTCTTCGTACTGGCCGGTCAGGGCTGCGGTTACGTCAAGGTCGGTCAACACGGAATCGCGGTCGGACCAGTTGGCGTCGTAAGCGACATATCCGGCCACGACGACAAATAACGCCGCCATCAGCCCGCCGCCAATTACCAGGAAACGATTGTTCTGCGTCAGGTTGCCCTGCCCCATGTCACGTGTGAGCAGAATGGCGAAGGCGAGGATGATCGAAATCGCACCGACGTACACAAGGATCTGTGCGACGGCAACGAACTCGGCCTGTAGCAAGAAGAAGAGGCCGGCTACGGCGAGGAATGAACCAGCAAGCGCAAGTGCCGCACGGAATACGTCCTTAACTGTAACGACCAGTAGCGCGCCGATAATGGCAGCAGCGGACATGATCCAGAAGACGACGTCTATCGTTCCCGCCATCAGTCCTCCGCCTTCTCGTCAGAGTCGTCCTTAACGTCTGTGCGTCGGTCTTCAACCCATCGCTGGGTCAGATCCTCAACGGACGGCATCTCATGGCGTCCGGCCTTTTTGATGTCGTCCAGAGTTTCTCCGAATGGAGAGTAGTCCTGATCTTCCATCTGCGGCCGAAACCACGTCGAAGGATGTTTCGGCTGGGCTATCAGGTCGTCTTTGGAAAGGACCAGGCTCATACGCTGGTAATTGCTACGTTCAAAGCTAGATCCCATGTGAAGTGCGTCGTAAGGACATGCCTCCACACACAGGGCACAGAACATGCAGCGTCCTGTGTCGATATCAAATGTATCGATCGCATAGCTCTCGCCTTCCTGAACGTTGGTGCCGCCCGGGAGAGTCACGATCTTGATGATGCCCAACGGGCAGTATTTCGCACAGCTAGCGCAACCGGTACATCGATCCTCGTACCAGGTGAACTCGTTGCCCCTGAACCGGGCTGCCTGCGTCGGGCGAACTTCTACTCGCTCAAAACCGAGCACCGCACGGATTGCCTTGATAGGACGCTTGAATATGAGGCCGGGCGTGCTCATTCCATAAGCGCGTGCCGCACCGATTACTCCTACGCGACGGTCCGGGTACTGAACCGTGAATGCGGGGCCGATCAGCGTCTTCAAAGTGACGCTCATTCCCTTTGCGAGGCCAATTCCGTAAACCATTAGTCGCGGCCTCCTGCCGGAAGAGCCGGAGCATCAGAGTTCGACAACGTAACGTCCTGAAAATTCCCGGATCGTACCGGGTCATGTTTTGGACCGAGGACTCGTCCGAAGATGTAGACGGAAACCAGGAACACAACCCAGTTAATCCCGGCCATGTACCAGAGCTCGGTCGTTGATGGCGAAGGCCAAATGAGGAGCAGCACACCGCTGACAACAAGGTTGATCAGCGTCAGTTCGAACAACGCCTTCCACGCGAAGTTCATGATCTGATCGATACGAAGTCGCGGCCAGCTTGCCCTGATCCAGACGATCACGGTCAATACGGCCACCATCTTGGCGACGAACCAGAACTGTGACGGGATCGGGTCGAACCCATGCCACCCTCCGAGGAATACGGCGGTTATGACACCACTGGTGGCGATCGTAGCGGCGAACTCTGCCAGGAAGAACAGTCCGAACTTCATGCTGGAGTAGTCGGTCATGTAACCGGCGACGATCTCAGATTCAGCTTCCGCAACGTCAAACGGTGTCCGATTGAGCTCCGCCATCGAAGCGATAAGGAATACGAAGAAGCCAAGCGGCTGGACTATAAAGAACGGAATCGTCTGCGCGTCGACGATGTCCACAAGGGAAAGGGACCCCGACAGCATCAGCACGCCGATAAGCGAAATTACCAACGGTATCTCGTAGCTGATCAGCATTGCGACGGCGCGCATAGCGCTGAACATGGCGTACCGGTTCCCGGAGCCAAGCGATGCCGCCAGGATTGCGAGTACGTTTGCGCCACCGATAGCGATGATGAAAAGAAGGGCGACGTTAATGTCCGCCATCCATGTGCCTGCCCCAAAGGGAATAACGGCATATATAAGGAGCGCCGGGAACAGCATCAAGATGGGCGCAAGTGTGAAGACAAAACGGTCGGATACCGTCGGAACAACGTCTTCTTTGAACATCGTTTTGACGGCGTCCGCTACAGGCGTCAACAGACCGAATGGCCCCCACCTGTTGGGGCCGGTCCGTCCCTGGAACCTGCCAAGTAACCGTCGCTCGCCCCAGATCATTAGCAACACGCCGCCAAGCACGCCGTTAATGATTGCTGCGACCATGATCACAGCAGTAAGAAGGAAAGCGAGCCACTCAAGCCCACCCGGAAGCAGCCCGCCACCGAATAGACCGTTGCCAACACATTCCGCATCGCCGGTAGATGACAGCGTGCAGTAGACGTACTTGTAGAGAATGCTGTCGAAGGGACTGGGCATTAGCGGTCCACCTCGCCCATGTTGATATCGATACTGCCAAACGTGACGAACATGTCCGCCAATTTGTCACCGATCAACATCTCCCGGAGGAGCGTTAGGTTAATGAACGAGGGAGCGCGCACCTTGCAGCGATACGGTGCGACCCCGCCATCGCTCACAAGGTAGAAGCCGAGCTCGCCCTTTGGGCACTCGGTACCGACGTATGAGTCGCCAACCGGAGGTCGTATTAGTGCAGGTACAGTTTCCGGCCGGACCGGTCCCGGCTCTATCTGCTCAATGCACTGCCGAATGATGCCCAGGCTCTCGCGAATTTCGTGGATCCGCACGATGAATCGGGCGTAATTGTCGCTGGCGGTCGCCAGAGGACGATTGAACGTGACCCTGTCGTAGTACTCGTAGGGCTGTCGATGGCGCAAATCCCAGTCGACCCCGGATGCGCGAAGCATCGGACCGGTCACCGACGCGTCGATCAGCGTCTGGCTGTCGACAACGGCGACTCCGTCACAACGGGCTTGAACGATTTCGTTGCCGCTGACCAGCTCCTCGAACTGGTCGACATGGGCTGGCATATCGTCGAGGAAACGATTGAGCGCCGGCCAGAAATCCTCAGGGGCGTCCATAAACACGCCGCCGGGACGCATGTAGCTGGCGGTGATGCGAGCGCCGCAAAGGCGTTCAAATAACTCAAGGATCTGTTCCCGTTCTCTCATCGTGAGGATGAGAGGGGTGCCCAGTGCGCCAAGGTCCTGGAAGAAGAATCCGGCCGCAACCAGGTGTGAGGCAATTCGCTGCAACTCGGCGGCGATCATTCGCAACCACACGCCTCTGGGCGCAGGCTCGATGCCGGCAAGCTGCTCGACCGACAGGATGTAGGACAGGTTATTCGTCATGGACGAGACGTAGTCCATGCGGTCTGTGAGCGTAACGACCTGCGTGTAGGTTCGACTCTCAGCCAGCTTTTCGGACCCGCGATGCAGGTATCCGAAGATCGGCTCGACGTCTACGACCTCCTCGCCGTCAAAGGTCACCCGCATACGGAACACGCCGTGCGTGCTCGGGTGCTGTGGCCCGACGTTGATCGTTATGGGTTCTGTTTTTAGTGGCATGGTGAGATCTGATTACCGTTACGTGCTGGCGAACATGTGCGATCAGCAGCAAGTGATTACGGGTGGGCTCTACAGAAAATCCTTTCTGTGTGGGTGGCCCTCAAATCCCTCCCAGAGGAAGATCCGTTTCATCCCGTCATGGCCATCAAATCGGATGCCCATGAGGTCATATACCTCTCGTTCCTGAAGCTCGGCCCCTCGCCAGATGTTCACGACGGACGGCACCACTGGGTCGACCCGTCCTTCGCCGCACTTGACCTTGATGACGGCACGTCGGTTCTGGCTCAGAGAAAGTAGGTGATAAACGACCTCGAAGTATCCGATGTAGTCGACACCGGTGACGCCGATCAACATCTCGAAGCCGTTCTTTTTGAGACCGCTCAAAACTTCGACAAGTCGATCACTATCAACCCACACATCGATATCGCCGTTTGCTACGACTGCATTGGCCGCAATCGCTTCTATCTGTGCAGCCAGGTCTTCGCCTGATGTCTGGAACGCCGTGCTGGAAGCCACTAAGCGTTTTCCGCCCCGGCGGTGGTTCCGGACAGGCTGTAGCGCTTCACTTTTTCATGCAGTTGCATAATCCCGTATAGGAGAGCGTCCGGGCGCGGTGGGCAACCAGGAACGTAAACGTCAACAGGAACGATGTGGTTGACACCGGGTACGACAGAGTAAGAGCCGTAGTACGGCCCGCCGCTTGTGGCACATACGCCCATCGATATCACCCATTTAGGCTCAGGCATCTGGTCGTATAGACGCCGTAGTGCGGGCGCCATTTTCCAAGTGACGGTGCCCGCCACGATCATAAGATCGGCCTGTCTCGGAGAGGCGCGCATCGCCTCCATCCCGAATCGGGAAATATCGAACCGGGACATCGCTGCGCCGATCATCTCGAACGCACAGCAGGCCAGGCCGAACTGCATGGGGAACATTGAAGACTTGCGGCTCCAGTTGAGCAGCGTGTCCAGGGACGTGACAGCGACATTACGGTCGAGGTCGTCTGGCGTCTCCAACAGCGGCTCCGGGTACGGAGTGGTGTGGGTGTCACGCATCTGCGAGACGACATCACCCTCCGCCCTGTCGAGATCCCACGTCAGCTCTGACAGGGAATGGTCCGCCGTAGGCACGACCTGTTGGTCGTATGGATTGTTGGTGGTCAAACTAAACCCACTCCAACGCTTTCTTGCGCCATGCGTAAACGTAGCCAAGTGTGACCACAGCCAGGAACACAAGCACCTCTGCCAGTACAATCCAACCGAAGGTCGCTGACAGGACGCCGTATCTCACGGCCCACGGATAAAGGAAAATCGTCTCCACGTCGAACACTACGAACAGGAGTGCGAAGTAGTAGTAACGGAAATTGAACCGGGTCCATCGTGAACCAACGGCTCGCATACCGGACTCGTAGGTCGCCAGTTTTACGATCTGAGATCGTCGATTAACCTCTTCAGGGTCGATATTTCCGCCGAATGGCTCGGGTTCATCAGGCGTGCGGCGAGTAGGCCGCATGCCGGTTAATGTTCCGAGCTTCGACAGCATTAGCATGCCCACAGGCACCGATACCGCGATCAATACAAATATCGCGACCAGGCCGTACTGCCGAAAGTAGTCTTCACCCAAGCCATTTTTCCTCGCATTCAGGTTGCGGGCAGGAGCATATCAAAGCCCCGATACGCCCACAAGTGAAATGCGCCACAATCGAGCTATCTGGGGCCTTGAGGCCGGCGAATATGGCGATAATCATGATTCCCTCAAGTTCAGGAGCTCATTAAAGGCTGAAGTCGATGATGCCTCTACCGTCTTCACCGGCGTGGAGCGCATCAAATCCTTCATTGATCTCGTCAAGCTGGTAGCGGCGTGTGATCAGGCTGTCGACGTCGATCTTTCCTTTCAGGTACGCATCAACCAGTACGTCAAAGGTCTCGTGCGGACTGGCGGATCCGTAGTAGCTACCGACCACCGTTTTCTGGTTTCGGACGAGATCGATCATGTCCAAGTCCGCAGTGTCCCCTACTGGGGCCAATCCTACGATGACCGCCGTCCCGCTTTTGCGAAGCGCATTGATTGAGTTCGCGGTTGTCTCGGCAGCACCAAACGCATCGAACGCCATATCCACACCTCCTCCGGTAATCTCTCGAATGGCTTCAACCGGGTCTGTTTCCCTGCTGTTCACCACGTCCGTTGCGCCGAACTTGTAGCTGAACTCAAGTTTGTGGTCGAAAATATCGACGGCGATGATGCGAGATGCACCGGCCATTCGCGCACCCTGGATGACGTTCAGCCCAACTCCACCAGACCCGAAGACGGCGACCGTCATGCCAACTTTGGCGGCGGGGCTATTGATCACAGCCCCAACTCCGGTAGTTACGGAACAGCCAATCAAAGCGGCGACGCCCATCGGTACATCGTCCGGCATCACCTGGCAGGCCTGCTGTGGTGCAACGATCGTCTCAGCGAATAGTCCTACCTTCGCCATCTGATAGACGTCGGTGCCTTCATCGTGCAATCGGGCGCTGCCGTCGTACTGAAGTGCACCAGTTAGTGCGTTGGTGTCGCAAAGCTGGGGGGTCCCGCTCCTGCAGGACCGGCAGTGGCCGCAATTGGACACAAAGGACATGATACAACGATCACCGGGTTTGACCCGTGTGACATCGGGGCCGACTTCTTCGACGATCCCGGCTCCTTCATGGCCCAACACCACCGGCAACGGCAAAATGGCCGTTCCGTGCATCACATGGATGTCGCTGGCACATACGCCTGCGGCTTCCATTCGCACTCTGACCTCACCTGCTTTGGGCGCGTCCTGGGTCAACTCCTTCACCTGGAGTGGGGTGTTTGCTTCATACAGCACGGCAGCCTTGGTCAAGGGACATGTCTCCTGTGTCTCATTGAGTCTGGGAGTCTGGAATCAGGGCGGGGGTACTTTACCAGTGATTCGCCCGACGATTCGAGATAATTCACGTAATGATCGTGTGCAAAAAAGAAGGCCCCGGACAATTCCGGGGCCTTCTAAATGTTGTCTCTTCGTACGGAACTAGTCGGCTGCTCCGACCGGGACCGATGCAACCTTCTCTTGAAGCAGCTTCTTAAGCGCTTTCACGTTGCCATTCAGGTCCGGGAACTTCCCGTCGTTGTTCGCTTTGTCGAAGACGATCTCTCCGTCAAATGCGATCTTGAAGACGCCACTGCCTCCGGGGGTGACGGTAACCGCCACGTCCGGTCCAACGGCTTGGAAAAATTCGGCTGCCATCCAGGTAGCCACATTGTGGTGGCCTCAAGGAACGCAGTAAGTGATCTCCGCCTGTACTTTACCTTCAGCCATACGGCTCCTCTCCCGGCTTGGCCGGACAGATTACGTTAGGAGTAGATAACGTAGTGGGGGTTCAGTGCTGTGTCAAATGGTTTGCGCGATATCTGACATCAAAAGATGTATCCAAACGAAACCCCTATAATTGCCCCACTAACGCACCCCCCGAACAATACGAGGGATACGAGGAGGCGCTCATGCGATCCGAAGTAGTTCTTACCGAAGTGACCCGCGAGGACGTAGTACGAATCGCTGACTGGCTAGAGGATACCGAGGTATCTGAGATGTGGTTCGGTCGTTATACCTACGACGAACCCGCCCACCTTGGTTACGAACCCCGAAAGATGATTGGCGCGACGCAGGCGGAGTGGGATGAGGTCTTCGACGATCCTCATCACGAGCCACATCGGTCTATTCTTTCGGTGCGTACCGCATCTGGAGAGCACATCGGCGAGGTCCAACTGGCTATCGACGAAGCGCTTGGAGATGCCCAGCTTTCGGTTCTTATAGGACGAAAAGAGCTGTGGCACCGTGGATACGGCACGGCGACGGTTATCTCCTGCCTGGACCACATCTTCCGAAACCTTGGTCTGTTCCGGGCCTGGGTCGATGTCCCGGAATACAACACCTCAGCACGTGAGATGTTTGAGCACCTGGGATTCATCCACGAAGGCACGCTTCGACAGAGTCGCCCGCACGATGGCGCACGTCACAACTCAGTGATCCTGGGAATGCTCGCAAACGAGTACGCCCGCTTGAACGAGTCGATAAGCCAGGGCAGTCACACGGTTTAAAGGCCGCCCTGGCAATTACCGGTTAGCGGTCCCTCCACTCCGGTTGACGTTTCGAGAGGAACGCATCGATGCCTTCATGCGCGTCATGTGCCTGCATGTTCTCGGTCATCAGCTTTTCGGCGACTTCATAGGCAGGGCCGTAGTCAAGGCCGATCTGTGCATAGAAGGATCGCTTGCCGATCGCCAGTGTGTAGGAGCTGGCGGCCGAGACGTGCTGCGCCAGTTCCATCGTCTGCTCATGTAGTTCTTCTGCCGGAACGACGCGGCTCACGAGCCCGAACTGAAGCGCCTCGTTGGCCGAAATGGGCATGCCAGTAAGTAGCATCTCCATCGCCTTTTTCTGAGGAACCGCTCGGGCAAGAGCAACTCCGGGAGTTATGCAGAACAGGCCGTTGCGAACGCCGGGCGTAGCAAATCGTGCCTCTTCGGACGCGACCGCCATGTCGCAGGAAGCGACAAGTTGGCAGCCTGCTGCGGTGGCGAGTCCTCCTACCTCCGCTATCACAGGTTGCGGCAGTAGACGGATCGCTTCCATGACCACTGTCGCCATCCCAAACACGTGGGCGTTATTCGCCTCGTCGCCTTCGAGCAACTCTTTCAGATCATGACCGGAGCTATACACCGGACCTTCCGCACGGATGATGACTACCCTCACCTCATCGTTCACCGCCACCGCGTCCAGCTTCTCCTTCAAACGAGATAGTAGCTGCGACGAAACCGCATTCCGGCGTCGAGGATTGTTCAGCGTGAGGATGGATACGCCGTCCTCGATTTCGTCCAGGACTAGATCCGTTGCCTCAGTTGATACGCCTGTCATGTCCGGCCCACTCCTTGTCTCGAAGAACAAATTTCTGGATTTTGCCTGTGGCCGTCTTGGGAAGCTCGCCAAACTCGACGTGCTTTGGCGCTTTGAAATGCGCTATCCGGTCACGGCAGAACTTAATTATCTCTTCCGCAGATGCCTCAGCGCCCTCGTTCGTGACGATAAAGGCCTTCGGAACCTCTCCCCATCGCTCGTCCGGGACGCCGACGATGCAGACTTCCATCACAGAAGGGTGCTCCATGATCACCTTTTCCACTTCCTGACTGGAGATGTTTTCTCCACCGGAAATGATGACGTCTTTAGCGCGGTCCCGTAGTTCCACATACCCGTCCGGATGCCACACGCCAAGATCACCTGAGTGGAACCACCCACCCTCAAAAGCCTTTGCCGTGGCTTCCGGGTCGTTGTAGTAGCCAGTCATGACCATGTTCCCGCGCATCACGACCTCGCCCATCGTCTCCGCATCACGTGGGACATCATTCATATTCTCGTCGACCACCCTCAATCCGGGCTCGGCAACGATGAACGCAACACCCTGCCGGGATTTAAGATTCGCTCGTTCATGTATGTCCATGGAATCCCAATGCGGCTGCTCAGCGGACACGGTGATCGGTCCGTACGTCTCCGTCAGCCCGTATGTGTGGACGATCACGGCGCCCATGTCCTCGATAGAACGGATGACTTGCGGTGCGGGAGGCGCGCCGGCCGTCATAATTCGTACGTCGGCCAGCTTTCCTTCTCCGGCCAGTGGCGACGAGTAAAGAGCGGTCAACACTGTCGGGGCGGCGCACATGTGGCTTACGCCCTCGTTGGAAACGAGATCGTAAACATCCCCGGCATCGATGCGACGTAAGCAGACGTGTGTGCCTCCGACCGCGGTAACGGCCCATGTGAAGCACCAGCCGTTGCAATGGAACATCGGGAGGGTCCACAGGTAGACGCTGCGCCAGTTAATTCCTATCTCAAGAGCTTCGCCCAGCGCCGACAGATAAGCGCCACGTCCGCTGTACTCGACTCCCTTGGGCATACCGGTCGTCCCAGACGTGTAGTCGATGGCGATCGAGTCCATTTCATCCTTGAGCCGTACCGACGGATCGCCATCGGGCGCTGCTTCCAGAAACTCTTCGTAGTCCGGCCCGACAATGTCATCGGCTCGTGGGAAGGTATCTACAACCTGAACAAAGGTCGTAATTCCCGGGACCTCGTCTTTGAGGTCACGGATGATCTGAGCGTACTCGGAGTCGAAGACAAGTACCTTTGCGCCCGAATGGTTCAGGATGTATGAGATTTCACGTGCGGAAAGTCGGATGTTGATTGCCACCAGAACGGCACCGAGCCGCATCGGGCCGTAGTGCCCTTCCAGCATCGCCGGGATATTCGGCACCAGGAAAGCAACCTTGTCGCCGTATTCGACTCCAACGTTAGACAATCCAGACGCGAGTCGACGCACCCGGTCAGCGAACTGCGAGTAGGTATACGTCATGTCTCCGTAAACAATCGCCGCTTTATCCGGGTAAACGCCAGCGCTACGATCGAGGAATGACGTAGGGCTTAGAGCCTCAAATCCGACAGCCATATTTTTGACGTCTCCCGTTAGGTACCGGTAATTCCACTGAGTTCGCTTGTGATGGCCGAGTCTTAACTATTAGGGGGCGACTACTCGTTGTTAGGGGTATCGACCCCGGCAACCGTAGTTGATCGACCGGCCGGCCTATCGGCGATAGCAAGTCAGTGTGCCCGTTTGTCCGCCCGTGTGACGTTGAATACGTTCTGAGGGCTCATCGGCAGTCGGTCCATTCGTACGCCCGTAGCATCGTAAATAGCGTTCATAATCGTACCTGCGCGCCTGCCCGGTTACTTTGTCGACTCCATCAATTTTTGGATATGCGGTGCCGATCGCTGGAGAGCGGCTTATGGTGTCGACCAATTTTGACTCCCTGATAGTAGTGACTGCGTCCCCTGATTGCGGCGGTAGGGTACTACGAGCTCCGCACCGTCGGAGATTTTTGGCGTAGAGCTGCCAGTGCGGGGGTGAGTACGTCCAAGTATTTCAAGCCAGATCCGGTGACCAGCAGCAGCACACGCTCATCCTTGCTGACCGTGCCATCGTTCAGCATCTTTCGAAGCGCTGCTACAAGCGCTCCGCCTTCAGGTGCGGCGAACATACCCTCGTAACAGGAAAGGTCGCTCACACCCTGAACCATCTCATCATCGGTGACCGTAAGCGCGATCCCTCCGCTCTCCCTAACCGCATCGAGGACGAGGTAATCACCGATTGCAACCGGGACACGCATCCCTGCTGCGATGGTATGTGGATTCGGGAACAGATCGGCGTGGCGCTTACCTGCGTTATACGCGGTGACGAGCGGAGCACAACCTTCCGCCTGCACAACGACCATGCGAGGGCGCTCTGATCCTATCCAGCCCATGCGTTCCATCTCATCGAACGCCTTCCACATGCCGACGATCCCGGTGCCACCGCCGGTCGGATACACGATCACGTCCGGCAACTTCCATCCAAGCTGCTCGGCGATCTCGTACCCCATCGTCTTCTTACCCTCCGCCCGGTACGGCTCTTTGAGGGTGGAGACATCAAAGAGGCCACGCTCGACCGCCGCTTCTCCCGAGATGCGACCGGCGTCGTTGATGAAACCGTCCACGAGGGTCAGGTTGGCCCCGTACGCCAGACATTCGACCTGGTTGGCCGACGGAGCATCTTTTGGCATGAACACATTGGCTTCAAGACCGCCCGCGGCGGCGTACGCGGACATC
>CAUZRH010000004.1:0-22383 GCA_963582115.1 Dehalococcoidia bacterium | reverse complement strand
CGGGAATGATCGCTGTGATGTTGGTCGTCGTGATCGTCATCGCCGCATGCGGCAAATCCGCCACTCAGGACTACTTCGACGCCGCAGACCCCATCTTTGAACAACATTCCACAAGGAACATGGCCAACGCAGAGTCGGCCATGTTCCTTGTGGCGTCCATGTCCGCGAAACCTACGATATTCGATCTATCCCCTGACGTTAGTACCGCAACGGAATTTTCGACGATATTCCGTGAGACGGCGTTAGCGATACAGAAGGATATTGCAGACTGGGATCGCCTCTCGAACGCCGGTATTCCTGAAGAAACAGCGGAGTATCACGCGCTGATCAGGGAGGTAATGTCATTACGACTGGGCGCTATGACAGGTGGAAGCGATGTGTTGGATGAGATAACAAGTGGCGGGGGAAACGGCGAATTATCGGACGCGGAAAACGCAATGTTAGAGGCCAACGATGTCCTGAAATCGGCTCTTTCTGAAGCTGACCAAAGCCGGGAATAACGCAGAAACCTCACGCATATCTGCAAGTGATGGATGTGAGAGGTCTGCTACATTCGAAACACAGATGGTACTCAATCCTGAAACAACGCCTGACTCGGCAGAACTTCGCGCCTACCTCCGCCATGAACTGGAGTTGGCTGCGCTGTATCGGCGAATATCGGACGCCGAAACGGATCCTGTGAAGGCAGCCGGATACGCTCGACTGGCGCAGGAAGAACTGGAACACGCCCATGAATGGGCCGACAGACTGGGCATAGACCCAGACTCGATCCGACATCGTGGACTCGGTTTGAAATTGCGTCTTGTGTGGTGGGCTTCGCGACTCATCGGTGCAGAGCGCGCAGTGTTGTTGCCGCTGTTAATGCGAGGCGAGGAGCGGGCAGTCGCTGCGTACGCCGCTCATCCGTCGTTGCGAAAGCTTGAGAACGAAGCGCGTTCTCACGCCGAAGAGCTTGCGGAACTTGGCGGCCCAGGTGCATTTGATGGAATACGGACCGTAATTGGGCGAAGTGCCAGTTCAAACGGAAGCCTTCGGGCGGCCGTGCTGGGTATCAACGACGGGCTGGTGTCCAACTTCAGCCTGGTGATGGGCGTCGCCGGCGGTACGGACGACTCCAATATCGTGTTGCTGGCCGGCGTGGCCGGACTGTTTGCCGGCGCGTTCTCAATGGCTGCGGGCGAGTGGGTGTCGATGCGGTCGCAACGCGACATGTTCGAGCACCTGATCAGATTTGAAGAACGTCTAATCGACAACCACCCGGGTCTTGCTGAAGAACAGATCGCCGATATCTACGCGGCAAAGGGCATCGACAGAGGACAGGCGGACCAGATCGCCAGCCAGATCATGAACGATCGAGACACCGCCCTGGATACGCTTTCACGTGAAAAGCTGGGAGTCGATCCGGACGAACTTGGTTCGCCATGGGGAGCGGCGTGGAGTTCGTTCCTGGCGTTTACGGTCGGCGCAATCGTCCCGGTCGTTCCGTTCATCTTCTCCACCGGCAACGCCGCCGCCGTCATGGCCGCAATCGCCGCGTCTATTGCCCTGGTCATAGTGGGCGGTGCGATGGCCGCATTCACGGGCAACTCGATACTGCGCGGCGGCTTACGAATGTTAGTTGTTGGAGCTGTGGCCGCCGCCGTGACGTTTGGGATTGGCAGCGCCGTGGGCGTGACACTGGATTAATTCAGCTTTGATCAGGGCCTCTTGGCCAAAAGAATAGCGATTGGTGTAGATCGGTTTGGCCGTTATACGGGTGTGTTCGGCTTCCGTACGGCCTATCATTCCCCTAATGGCTCTTTCTCACATACGCAATTTTTGCATCATCGCCCACATCGACCACGGCAAATCCACGCTGGCGGACAGACTGATGCAGACCACCGGCGCCGTTTCGGACCGGGAACTGACCGCGCAACATTTGGATTCGATGGACCTGGAGCGAGAGCGCGGAATCACCATCAAGGCCCAGGCGGTCAGGCTGGCATACACGGCGGCCGACGACTCTGAGTATCAGCTGAACCTGATCGACACTCCCGGGCACGTCGACTTCACCTACGAAGTGTCCCGGAGCCTCGCCGCATCCGACGGTGCGCTCCTCGTGGTCGATGCGACCCAGGGCATCCAGGCCCAGACACTGGCCAACATCTATCTGGCGATGGAATATGACCTTCCCATCATCCCGGTGGTGAACAAGATAGACCTGCCAGCTGCCGAACCAGAGCGCGTCGCAAGTGAGATGGCATCGGCCTTCGGGTTTACCGATGACGAGTTCGTATTCGTCTCTGCAAAAACTGGCGAGGGCGTAGTCGAAATCCTGGAGGCCGTGGTCGATCGTGTACCGCCGCCGTCAGGTAGCGAATCTGCACCACTACGTGCCCTGATATTTGACAGCAAATACGACTCGTACAAAGGCGTCATTGCTTATGTACGGGCCATCGACGGGCGTCTCGATAAAGCACAGGGCATCCGATTAATTGCCACGGGTGCGACCGCAGATGCACTTGAGATCGGTTACTTCGGACCGCTGCTTACGAGCACTGATTCGTTAGAGACCGGGGAAGTCGGGTACGTCGCAACCGGGCTTAAAGACGTCGGCGCATGTCGTGTGGGAGACACGATGACCATAGGAGGCGCGATAGAAGCCGAGCCTCTTCCGGGCTATGAGTCGGTAAAGCCGATGGTTTATACGGGCCTCTATCCCGCGGACGGTGAATCGTTCCCGGAACTGCGTGAAGCGCTGGAAAAGTTACGCCTTAACGACCCCGCACTCACGTTTGAACCTGAATCATCTGCCGCGCTTGGATTCGGATTCCGTTGTGGATTCCTTGGATTGCTCCATATGGATGTGACGCAGGAACGACTTGAACGTGAATACGATCTGACCCTGATAGCGACGGCCCCGAGCGTGGGCTACACCGTCATTTTGACGAGCGGGGAAGAGATCGAGGTGGACAACCCGTCCGCTATGCCATCGGTGCAGGAGGTCGACAAGATCTTTGAACCATGGGTGGATCTGAACATCGTTGCGCCGTCCCGATTCATCGGCGCAGTGATGGAACTTGTCACAACCCGTCGTGGCGAATACACGCGGATGGAGTATTTGCAGTCGACCGATTCAACTCCAGAAACATCCGACGCATCTGCCGCCGCCGATGCACGCGTGTTGCTTGAGTACAAGATGCCGTTGTCTGAGCTGCTAGTCGATTTTCATAGCCAGCTCAAATCTCGATCTCAAGGTTACGCGTCGATGGACTACTCGATCATCGAGTCGCGACCGGGAGACATGGTGAAGCTGGACGTCCTGGTGAACTACACACCGGTCGACGCACTCTCGATGATGCTCCACCGTGGGAACGCCGAGTCTCAGGGACGTGAGCTAGTCGCGAAGCTCAAGAAGCTCATCCCCCGCCAGATGTTTGAGGTACCGATACAGTCGGCCATCGGCAGCCGGGTGATCGCCCGGGAGACCGTGAAGGCGATGCGTAAGAACGTCCTGGCGAAGTGCTACGGCGGTGACGTGTCACGGAAGAAGAAGCTGCTGCAGAAGCAGGCGAAGGGGAAGAAGCGGATGAAGAAGATCGGCAGCGTGGACGTCCCGCAAGAAGCCTTCATGGCGGTACTGTCGCTGGAGCGCGATTAAGGAGCGGCTTTAGGCGGATTCGTACCTAAAGTGAGGCTTTGGAAACCAGGGCACACGCTAGGGCCGAACCTGTAGGGGCGGTGCTTGCCCAGCCCGTCACTGGTAACACGACACGCCAATAACCTCATCCTGAACTTGATTCAGGAATATCCCTGCTCGCACTCCGCTGCGCAGGTATTCGGCTTATCGTCCATCCAGTGAGGCGATGGGGCGGTTTGTTTGAAGTCGTTTAGAGGGCGTATTGCCATACGCCCCTACGGTCTTAAGCCACGTGTTCGCAAAACGGGCGGGGCAAGCACCGCCCCTACATGAGCTTCCCTCAACCGTGTGCCGATCCGATCAATCGTGCCCTGAGGCTCTCGAAGGGCGGAGTGCCACCTCACGCCTAGGACTTAGTGTTCCGGGTCTGGGAACAGGCGCTCACCGGCCCGGATCGGCATTGTGAGGCGATTCTCTGACGGCGGGATCGGGCAGGCCCAGTTGTCGTTGTAGGCGCAGTACGGGTTGTAGGCGTAGTTGAAGTCCAGCCACAGGTCGCCATCTTCCAGGATGTGCACCTCCAGATAACGACCAACTGGGTATGTCTCCTTGCCCGACGTACCGTCCCGGAACGGCAGAAAAAGCGGACCCTCATCGTGCTCGCGAAAGACCGTGAGCGTCTCCTGATCTCCATCTAGTTCAAGAGATACGGTCGCCCAGCGATTGGTCGATGTAGTCCCGCCAGTTGAAAGGGGTATATCGATCTCGGTCGAATCCTCGACCCGAGATGGCGTCAGCCGGAACGCCAACTCAGGGGTTTCATTGAAGTAAACCAGACCGTTGAATCTTTCACGTTGCCCGTGCGAGAGCGGAGAATCGTGGCCCTCACCAAAATAGGCGTCTTTCTGGGTCCGGAACTCGGTCAGCTGCGTCATGTGTATTTCTGGTTCCTATGTCTTTTCTGGTGGAGTCTGTGCCGGGCGAGACGGTCGATTGACCGCGTAAATCCGGGTAAGGGGCGTTTGGTTGCCAATTACGGATTCGATGCGATTTATCAGTCGTCGATTCCGCCAGTCTCACTTCCGCTTGAGACCGGGCCACAACAAATCAGCCAGAGGCCGGTCCAAGCGTTGAGATAACGCTGGACAGCAGACCCCGCCTGTGCGCCTCGTAAGCATTGGCCGCAAACATTCCGATTGGTGTACCGGCATCGATGTGATCACCAACGAACTCGACCGCATGCACGGGCTCTGAACCGATAGCGGCGGCGATGCCGTCGGTAATCTGGATCTCACCCAGGGCACCGGTCGATCCCTGTTCGATACGTTCAAATACGCCCGGCGTGAGGATGTAGCGCCCGATGATCGCAAGGTCGCTTGGAGCCTCTTCAAGAGTTGGCTTCTCGACCAACCCGGAGACCCTGTGGACTCCTGTTTCAATCTGCTCAGAATCAATAATTCCAAGGCTTGGAATAGCTTCTTGCTGCACGCGCTTAGCAGCGATCGCGCTGCCGCCTTGTGCCTTGGTAACCCGGGCCAACTGTGCGATGGCCGGATCGTCGGACCAGATTAGGTCGTCCGGTAGGAGAACTGCAAACGACTCATCGCCGATGAAATCACGGGCCATGAGAACTGCGTGCCCTAAACCTCGGGCTTCGGTCTGCTCGATCACCGTTATGTCGGCCATCTCGTTGATCGACTTCAGTTGCGCCAGGCGTTCTTCATCGCCACGTTCTTCCAGCGCGGCTTGAAGAGCTCCGTTTGGCCGAAAGTACGCCGTCACGACATCGAGTCCGGGCGACAGTATCATCGCAATGTCGTGGATACCTGCATTCGCCAGCTCTTCGACGCCGAAATGAATTAGAGGCTTGTCGAAGACGGGAAGCAACGGCTTTGGAACGGCGCTGGTTACGGGTAGAAAACGTGTTCCGAGCCCGGCTGCGGGGATAACGGCTTTGCGCACTGTTTGAGGCATAGAGACAGTGTATCCAGAGGGCGGTTCAGAAGGCACACACCAAGGCTTCGTGATTAACCCCCAAATGGAATGAGGTCTAATGAGTGAAAATATGAGCCGAAATCTGGAACGGGGCGACGTATACTAGAAAGTGGTCGTGCTAGGCGGGGAGCTAGCGGTGTCCTGTACCTGCAATCCGCTTCAGCAGGGCTTAATTCCTTCAGGAGGACGGACACGTTGGTCACTACGTCGTAGATACGGTGTTGAGAGTTGGGTCCTGCGCGGCGAGGCCTCGTGAACCCCGTCAGATCCGGAAGGAAGCAGCGGTAAGTGAGTCACCTCGGGTGACGCAGGTTGGCCTGGCTCGAGTCGTTTTCTACGCGCATATCAGCGTTGTTCGATCGAAATGAAGGTGCACGACCACTCCCAGAACGCTAATCGGGGACCCGCAACGTCCGGCGTAAAACGTCGGCCAGGCGGGTCCCCGAAAAAATCTCTGGGACAACATTTCCTGAAAGATTCCGCTGTATCCGCGCGTATCGTGGAAACGGCGCGTATCCAGCCCGGAGAGACGATCCTTGAGGTCGGACCCGGACGTGGAGCGATCACGGGGATGCTCGCCGATAAGGCCGATCAGCTGGTGCTGATTGAGCTAGATGGCGCTCTTGCGGACATGCTCACAGAGCGCTTCGCTGACAACGAGAACGTCAGAGTTATCGAATCCGATGCTCGTGACCTGGATTTTCTTGAAGGCGGAGACGTACCTGAGGTGGTTGGACGGCCTTACAAGGTCGTCGCAAACCTTCCGTACTACGCCGCGGCCAACATCATCCGCAGATTCCTGGAGTCCAGTAATCCGCCGACCGAGATCGTGGTGATGATCCAGCGCGAAGTCGCTCTGGAGATGGCCGCGCCCGTTGGCAAGATGGGGATGCTGTCAGTAGCGACCCGGTTCTACGCCGACGCCGAGGTCATGTTTGACGTGCCGGGCGATGCTTTCATACCTCCGCCCAAAGTTGTGTCGTCGGTTATCAGGCTGGTAAAGCGGGCAGATAAAGCATTAGCGGTGGACGACGAGGCGGCTTTCTTCAAGTTTGTGAGGGCCGGGTTCAAGGCCCCACGCAAGCAGCTCCACAACTCGATTTCACGTGGATTGATCATCGAAGTTGAAGAGGCGTCTGAGATCATCGCCCGAGCCGAGTTGGACCCTATGCGACGACCCCGAACGCTCTCTATAGATGAGTGGGGCCGACTTTATGAGGCCAGGATAGCTATAGTCGCCGAAGCGGCCGAGTCTGATGGGGCGGACGCCCAATGACTTCCCGAGCGGCCCTGGAACTGGAGGCGCACGCCAAGGTCAATCTAACGTTGGAGGTGCTCGGCAAGCGTGACGACGGGTATCACGACATCGTGTCGATCATGCAGACGATAGATCTCCATGACACGGTGAAACTGAAGCCATCTGAGGACATCTCCCTCACCTGTGATTACCCTACCCTGAGCGGTGAAGACAACCTGGCTTTTATCGCTGCACAAAAGCTGAGAGAGGCCACGGGCACAGACTTCGGCGTCGAGATAGACATAGAAAAGCAGATCCCCGTCTCCGCCGGGCTTGGTGGCGGATCGAGCGATGCCGCGGCCGTGCTGAACGGACTCAATCAACTCTGGGATCTTGATCTTGAACTGGCTGAACTCGAACAGATCGCCGCAGAGATAGGGTCAGACGTCCCGTTCTTCTTGAGCGGCGGCACGGCGCTGGTGCAGGGCAGGGGAGAGCACGTTGTTCCGCTGGCCAACGCGAACATCCGGTGGATGGTCGTCGTATCTCCCGAGATCGATCTCCCGGACAAGACGGCCCGCCTCTACGGCGAGATCGTCGGCTCCGACCATACGCGGGGCGTCCTTACGCACAAATTGGCCGGGCGCATTAGAGGCGGCGGAGATGCCCCTGCACAGTTCTTCTTTAACGTATTTGAGTCTTACGCCGGAAAAATATTCCCTGAATACCCGGCAATTCGCGACACATTTAGAGGACTGGGTGCGATGGGAATTCTGATGTCCGGCGCAGGCCCATCCATGTTTGCGCTTGCTCCCAGCCGTGAGGTCGGCGTTGCGTGGCAACTGATGCTTCAAATGCAGCACGGTTATCGCTCATTTCTTGTGCAGCGCTGGGACCCACCGGGCGAGGTACGAAAGTCGACAAAGAGGGCACACGTGAGTCGGGACACTGCTACATGATCATCATCGCCGGACTACTGGCGGGCGTTCTAATGGCGCTCACCTTCGTCGCCCACCTGTCGCTAATGTTTGTATACAACCCGCCGAGCTTCGTCAGGAACGCAGACTCGGAAGATAGCAACCTTGCGCGTGCGATCCTCATGATGCACGGGGCTGCGCTGTTGATCTGGCCGATCATCGGCGTGATAACTGCGGTGGCGTACGACGCCGTCCGCGACGAGGTCGCCGACGAGATATTCGTGGCCGGGGTGTTGGTGGTGGAGTTGCTGATGGCGCCAGTGCTGATCCTTCTCATGAAAGGCCGGCGACTTCACCTCGCCGCTGAGTTCGCGGCGTTCTTCATCATCTTCGGAGTTGTCATTCCGGTACTTGTTTCACAGGTGTGACCTGACAACGTGAGTAATACGGAACGCGAAAAGGCCCCGGCATTCGCCGGGGCCTTTTCACTTAAGCCCGGTAATCTCGGGTGCGTTGGACTACTTAAGTCCTGCGACAGCCGCTTTGACGGCGTCGTAGTCCGGCTCGATGCCGGGGTTCTCGCCCCGCCATACAAACTGGATCGTGCCGGAGCCGTCCACAACGTAAACCGTGCGGTTGGCGGCCGTGTAGCCGTCCATGCCGGCGAAGTTCTCAAGCACGGTGTCGTAGGCACGCGCCGTTGCTGCCGTGTTGTCGACGAGGATCGGGAAGTTCAGGCTGTGCTTGGTCTTGAACTCTTTGGCAACGAAGAAGTTGTCTACGGCGATGCCGACAACGTCTGCGCCAGCGCTGTTCAACTCCGAGAGGGAGTCCCTGAATGTGCACATCTCGGTGTCGCACACGCCAGAGAACGCTGCCGGGTAGAACGATAGAACGACCGTCTTGCCGGCGTAGTCGCTCAGGCTGACGTCTTCTCGGTCACTGTCTTTCAAAGCGAAAGCGGGCGCTTTTGATCCAACTTCGAGCGGCATACTCGTCTCCTGTTATTTGTTACACGTTTATCGCGTTTATTGTTCTGAATCGTTTGAGGCGGCGATTATTGCATGTTCACGCCGTCGATGTGAGCTAGTTGCCCCCGTTGACCGCCATTACGGCCTTGATGATGCCATCCTGCTGCTTTGAGTACATCTCAAAAGCCTTGGGAACATCTTCAAAGTCCATGTGGTGCGTAATCAACTTGGACGGGTCTATCCAACCCTTGTCCATCAACGCAATAACCTCGTTGATGTCGCCAGTCGGGTCCGGTGAATTGATCGATGAACATGGGATCAGCGTGGCGACTTTGCCCATCCACGCCATGTGCTTGAACGGAATTACGGAGTTCATGCTGATCAGGCTGAACCCAAGCACCTTGCCGTACTGGTTGACGTAAGAGATCGCCTGGTTCAGTCCCTCAGGATCTCCAGAAGCGTCGACCACCACATCAAGTCCGTGGCCGTCGGTTAGCTCGGCGATTGCCTCAAGGGGATCGACGTTGTCCGGGTTGATGGTGGCCGAAGCACCCATCTCCAAAGACTTTTCAAGTCGGTAGTCGAGGAGGTCTATTCCGATCACCTGCCTCGCGCCCTGCGCCGCCGCCAGGTTGGTGAATGACAGACCGATAGCGCCCTGACCGACCACACCAATCCGCAGGCCAGCGGTTGCCCCCCAGAGCTTGGTTGCGAAAAGCACGGTACCCATCGGCTGGCACATTAACCACTCATCCAGGCCACGGTCGTCCGGGACCGGCATGACCATATCTTCAGGGATGTTGATGTACTCGACCAGCCCGCCCAGCGCGTCAGGGTTCCGGAAGCTGGAAAGGACGATCGCTCGCTGCCCGACGTTAATCTTTTCGGACCGTGACTCGACCACCGTTCCGGATATCTCGTGGCATGGGGATCCGGGCCTGCTGGGGTACATCTCCTCCGGTAACACCTGGTCGTAGAACATGTGGGTATCGCTACCGCAGACGGACACCTGCTGGACCTTCAGAAGAATCTCTCCCTCTGCAGGTTTAGGAGCGTCCATCTCGAAAAATTCGAAGGTGTGGGGCGCCGATAGTCGCGCTGCTCGCATTGATTTCAATCCTCTATTCCGGTGTCCTGGCTACTGTTCGGGAATGCGTTGTTCTGGGCTGCGTTGCCTGGCGAACGGGCAACTGTCCGCTCGCCGACCCTTAACTAGCCTTTGATCGAGATGACAGTCTTTATGATGCCGTCGGCCCGGTCTGCGTACATGTCGTACGCCTCCGGAATCTGATCCCAGCTGTGCGTGTGGGTGGTCAAACGTGACGGGTCCATCCAACCACGGTCCCTGAGGGCGACCATGTCTGCGATGCAGGAGGTAGCGTCCTCTGAACCGGCGGAACCGGTCGGGATCACCTGGACCTCTTTGCGCATCCATTCCTGGTGTCGGAACACGGTCGGGTTGGTCCCAGTCTCGACAAGACTGAAGCCGATCACGAGCCCCTGTGCGTTGACCAGGTTTACGGCCTGGTTGATGCCGTCGGCGTCACCGGATGCGTCGACTACCACGTCAACACCCTTGCCGCCTGTGGCTTCCGCAATCGCGGCCACAACGTCTTCCTTGTCGGCGTTGATCGTGGCGGTGGCGCCGAACTCGGAAGACTTCTCAAGTCGGTAGTCCTCAAGATCGATGCCGATGATTTCCTGTGCACCCTGGTTGGCTGCGATCATCGTGAAGGACAGTCCGATAGCGCCCTGACCCAGGACGGCGATCCGCTTGTCGTCGGTCGTTCCCCAGCGCCTTGCTGAGTAGAGAACGGTTCCGGAGGGCTGGCACATGAGCCACTCATCCGTGCCTCCGTAGTCCGGCAATGGGATCACACGACTGGTTGAGATGTACTCAGCAAGTCCACCCGAAGAGATTTCTCCACCCTCACCACGGTCGGTGAGGACGATGGCTCGCTGGCCAACGGCGTACGCCGGGTTCTTCGACTCGACAATGGTCCCTGCGATCTCGTGGCAGGGCATGCCGGGCGTGAACGGGTACTGCTCTTCTGCGAAGACAGGCTCGTAACGCAGGTGGGTGTCACTGCCGCAGATCGATACGTGCTCGATCTCAAGCAGGACCTGTCCGTCTGCGACATCCGGGTCCGGGGCTTCGGCTGCTTCTAGCTTCCGGGGTCCTGTGAGCTGGTAGGTCTTCATCTGGAGAGCGTTCCCTTCTGAAACAATTTTCTGATCTAGTTTTCTGATTTGGGGCCGGGCAGCGGACCGAAAGTCGGCCACGCCGCGATCACTGTTTATCACTCGATGGATATCGCTACCTTGATTACACCGTCGGAGCGATCTGAATACATTTCGTACGCATCCGGGATCTGGTCCCATCCAACGCGATGCGTAATTAACTCGGCAGGGTCCCACCAACCGCGATCCCTCAATCTGACCATGTCGGCGATCGGAGCGATCGGGTCTAGAGCGCCCGCAGCGTTGGTTGGGAGAATGCGAACTTCCTTCCGCATCCATTCCATGTGTCTGAGCATGCTGGGTTCACCGTCTGCCAGAAGGGTGAAGCCCACAATGGTGCCCTGGTGTCGAACAAGTTCAATTGCGACGTTTAGGCCGTTGGTGTCGCCGGTGGCCTCAACCACGACGTCGACGCCCTTGCCGTCAGTCAGATCCATTACGGCTTCAAGAAGATCGTCACGATCTGGATTCAGAGTGGCATCTGCTCCCAGTTCGGCGGCTTTGTCCAGGCGGTAATCGTCAAGATCAACGCCGATCACTTTCATTGCACCCATGCGGGATGCCACGGCAGTGGTCGAAAGGCCGATCGCTCCCTGGCCCATGATAAGGAAAGTTTTGTCGTCAGTGGTTCCCCACTCGCGACTCGCCTGAATTGCCGTACCAGCAGGCTGGCACATCACCCAGTCAGATGTGTCACCGTAGTCCGGAAGGGGAATCACCTTTTCGCTGGCGATGTACTCCGCAAGACCGCCATTGGTCATGCCAACACCCGGGTTGAACGTCGGCAGAATGATCGCCCGTTGCCCGACGGCGTGCTCGGGATTCTTACTCTCGACAATCGTTCCTGCGATCTCGTGGCAGGGGAGGCCGGGGGCGAACGGGTATTGCTCTTCTGGAAGAGTCGGGTGGAAGTTCATGTGGGTGTCGCTGCCGCAGATCGATACGTGTTCGATCTTGAGCAGGACCTGCCCGTCCTCGGGCTCAGGATCGGGTGCAGTCACCTGTTCTAGGGTTTGTGGACCCGTCAGTTGGTAGGCCTTCATGCCACGACTCCTGAATTACTTGCGCCTGCAATGTCGAGGACGTTTTTGATGACCCCGTCTTTATACCCGGCGTACATCTCGTACGCGTCCGGGATGTCGTCCCAGGACGAGTGATGGGTGATCAAAACAGACGGGTCAAGCCAACCACGATCGCGTAGACCGACCATGGTCTGTATCGCCTCCGTGGGTGTCTGGGAGAGGGATGATCCGGTGGCAATAATCTGGGCTTCCTTCATCATCCAGTCAGGGTGACGGAAGGTCGGAAGTTGATCTCGCGGTATCTGGCTGAAGCCGATGATCGTGCCGTACATATTGACAAGGCTCACGGCTTGGTTGAGTCCGTCCGGGTCTGCGGATGCGTCTACGACCACATCGACGCCTTCACCGTTTGTTACTTCGGCAAGCGCCTCGACAACATTCTCAGAGTTGGCGTTGATGGTGTCGGTTGCGCCCAGTTCACGGGCCTTGTCCAGCCGGTAGTCCAGGAGATCAATGCCGATGACCTGCTTCGCACCGGTTCGCTCGGCGATCATCGTGAACGACAGCCCGATGGCTCCCTGGCCGATCACGGCGATGCGCTTGTCGGTGGACTGACCCCAGCGACGTGCTGAGTACAGGACGGTCCCGGTGGGCTGGCACATTAGCCAGTCCTCCGTGGTGCCGGATTCGGGGAGGCTGATCAAGAGGCCGCTGGCGATATATTCCGCAAGTCCGCCACCGGGCCCTCCGGGAGATGACGGGTCCGGAAGAACGATCACGCGCTCTCCGACAGGGTGCTCAGGATTTCGGCTTTCGACAATAGTCCCGGCGATCTCATGACATGGAGCGCCCGCAGGTAGCGGGTACTGCTCCTCCGGGAGCACGGGCTGGTACCGGACATGCGTGTCGCTACCGCAGACCGAGCCACACTCGATCTTCACGACGACCTGACCGTCCGCCGGTTTTGGGTTATCTACGTCTACCTGTTCAAGTCGACGTGGTCCTGTTTGCTGGTACGCCCTCATACGGACGCTACCACCGTGCCGTTACTCAGCATTGATCTCCATGACAACCTTGATGACGTTGTCTCGCCTGTGTGAATACATCTCGTATGCGTCCGGGATATCTTCCCAGGCAATGCGATGTGTGGTGAAAAGCGCCGGATCCATCCAGCCTCTGTCTCTGAGGTCCACCATTGCGGCGATGGACTCCGTCGGGTTGGGATCACCGCCGGAGCTGGTGGGATGGATGAAGACTTCTTTCCGCATCCATGCCTGGTGATTCAGAACCACCTGATCCTCTATAGGAACAAGCGAGAAGCCGATGATCAGGCCGCGTGGGTTGACCATCTGGATGGCCTGGTTGATGCCGTCAGGGTCGGCCGATGCGTCGACCACAACGTCTACGCCCTCGCCGTTAGTCATCTCTTCAATCGCCTCGATCACGTTGTCGCGATCAGGGTTGATCGTGTCCGTCGCACCGAACTTGTTCGCTGCATCAAGGCGGTAGTCAATCAGATCGATAGCGATCACCTGCTGTGCACCCTGGTTTGCGGCTATGTTGGTGAACGACAGGCCTATGGCGCCCTGACCCATGATTGCGATGCGCTTATCGTCGGTAGATCCCCAGCGTCGAGCTGAGTAAAGAGCTGTTCCCGCGGGCTGGCACATGACCCAGTCAGCCGTGCTGCCGTAGTCCGGCAGCGGGATGACCTTTGAGCTGGCAATGTAGTCCGCAAGCCCGCCGCCGCGGTGTCCACCTGCGGACACCGCTGATTCTGGAAGGACGATGGCGCGAGTTCCTACCTCAAACCGCGGATTTCGCGATTCGACGATGGTTCCCGCTATCTCGTGGCAGGGCGATCCGTGAAACATCGGGTAACGCTCTTCCGGGAGCGTTGGCTCGTAGTTCAGATGGACGTCGCTGCCACAGATAGAACTGTGCTGCACCTTGAGGACGACTTCTCCGTCCTCCGGCGTCGGGTCGTCCGCCTGGACAAGGTCCAGACGGCGCGGCCCGGTCAGTTGGTAGGCCTTCATCCCGGTCTCCGAAATCTCTAGGCGTTGATGTCCATCACAACCTTGATGACCTTGTCGGACCGGTTTGCATACATCTCGTAAGCATCCGGAATGCCGTCCCAGCCAACCCTGTGCGTGATTAGCTTCGCGGGGTCGGCCCAGCCGCGCTCACGAAGAGCCACCATCTTCTCGATGGCCTCTGTCGGCGTCGGGGACGCACCAGATACGGTCGGTGCGAGGCGGGCGGCCTTGCGCATCCATGCCTGGTGGTTGAACACAACGGGCTCGGTCGCTGATACGAGGCTGAAACCGACGATCAGACCAAAACGATTGACCAGGCTAACGGCCTGGTTCAAGCCTTCAGGGTCACCGGAAGCGTCAGCTACCACGTCAACTCCTTCGCCCTTGGTCATCTCCTGGATGGCCTCGGCGACGTTCTCATTGTCGGCATTGATGGTGTCGGTAGCGCCCATCTCGGTGGCCTTTTCAAGCCGGTAGTCCTCAAGGTCAATCGCGATCACCTGCCGTGCGCCCTGCGCTGCGGCGATCATCGTGAACGACAGGCCAATTGCGCCCTGGCCAAGGATGGCGATGCGCTTGTCGGAGGCGTTACCCCACTGGCGTGCCGAGTAAAGGACCGTTCCGGACGGCTGGCACATTACCCAGTCACCAAGGTCGCCGTGGTCCGGAAGGGCGATAATACGGCTGCTGGCGATGTACTCGGCCAGTCCACCACCGGACGGGCCGGTGTCCGGGTTGTAATCCGGCAGCACGATGGCGCGCTGACCGACCTGGTAATCCGGGTTTCGGGACTCCACGATCGTGCCGGCGATCTCGTGGCACGGTGCGCCCGGCACGGACGGGTATCGCTCTTCCGGCAGTGTCGGCTCGTAGGAGAGGTGGGTGTCACTACCGCATACGGATGTCTGCTCGATTTTGAGGAGGACCTGGCCGTCTGCGACGACCGGGTCTGGCGCCTCGATGTACTCAAGCTTTCGGGGTCCTGTGAGCTGTACCGCTTTCATTGGGTTTTGAAGTTCCTTTCGCGCACCGCAGAGCGATGCGCCTGTTTGCCGCCTTGGGTCCCCGGAGGATCTCCGGGGACATCGGGGTTGTTAGTCCTGTTTCATGACGACTTTGATCACGCCGTCGCTGTGGTCTGAGTACATGTCGTACGCGCCCTGGATGTCATCCACGCCGAATCCGACCGTGTGGGAGATCAGCTTGCCCGGGTCTACGTAGCCAACTTCCTTCATGCGGATCATCTGGCGAATCGTGTCGGTCGGGCGGTCCGTGCCTGCGACCTGCGTTGGGATGATCGTCGCCGCTTTGCGCATCCATGCTGAGTGGTTGAAATCGGTCGATCGGCCGCCAAGCAGGCTGAAGTTGATGATCGTGCCGTGTCGCTTCACGATGGAGACGACAGTGTTCAGACCTTCAGCCGCACCGCTGGCGTCGATGACATAGTCAAGACCTTGGCCGTCCGTAAGGTCGTCGATGGCCTCGACAAGGTTGACGTCGTCCGGGTTGAGAGTAGACGAAGCGCCCATCTCGGTGGACTTCTTCAGCCGGGCCTCGACGAGGTCGATGCCGATCACCTGCTCTGCGCCCTGTGCGGCCGCAAGCATGGTGAAGGAGAGACCGATGCCGCCCTGGCCGAGTACGCCGATGGTCTTGCCGGCCGGGTTGTTCCAATAACCGGCCGAGAAAAGCACCGTTCCTGAGTGCTGGCACATGACCCACTCTTCGATAGAACCGCCGCCGTCCGGGACGGGAAGGACTTTGTCCGGGGTCTGAGCGACATATTCCTGAAGTCCGCCGAAGGTCGGTCCCGCAAGGACCACTACCCGCTGGCCGACGTTGATCTCATCTGTCTTGCTCTCGACGACCACTCCGCCGATCTCGTGACAGGGCCGTCCAGGGGGAAGCGGGTAGTCTTCTTCCTTCGCCATGCCGTGGTAGCTGCTGTGGATGTCGCTGCCACAAACAGAGGATGCCTGGACCTTAATTAGCACCTGACCTTCTTCACACGATGGAGTATCGATATCCACCATCTCAAAGGTTTGCGGGGAGGTGAGTCGTGCGGCTTTCATATTCACTCCAGCGATCAGGATTATCGTCGGCGCTGTCTAGCGCGTGCGGTTAAATTTCTTATCTGTCCCGTTGGATATCTCAGTACGGGCCGAGCGGGATGATACACCGCCCGATCACCCCTGCGCGCCTTAGACGCGGCGATCCGGCGCAACTCCGTGATCGGGATCGTGAAACGACCGACTCCAGCTGACGGAATAACGCCTAGAAACGTCCTCAAAATGCTTTGGCAAACATTTTGGCAAACGCTCCCCGAACACGACCCGGCTGTATACTCGGCAACCGGATTCCGGCTGCGCTTTGAAAGCATCTACTGAGCGGTTATGCCGATAGCCCGTGAGATCACTTTATCCCCCTTTTGAGGAGGCTCCATTGGCAGCAGCCAAAAAGAAAATAGGCTTCATCGGATCCGGCGCAATTGCTTCCTATATTGGAGCGTTCCTCGCCAGAGACGGCCACGACGTAACGTTGATCGACGGCTGGCCAGAGCAGATCGAAAAGCTCAAGTCGGATGGCATCTCGGCCACCGGGCCGCACAAGCCGTTTACCCAGAAGATCAGGGCGCTGCACATCGAAGAAGCGCAGTCACTTGCACCGGGAAACGAGTTCGATATCGGTTTCGTCGCTATGAAGGCGTACGACACAAAATGGGCCGGGGCGTTTATAGATCGGCTCGTCAAGCCTGAGGGCTACATCGTAGCTTCCCAGAACTGCTGGACGGACGGCGCACTGGCTGAGGCGGTTGGCGATGGCCGGGCCGTTGGACTGATCATGTCCGGGATTTCGGTAGCGGTCTGGGAACCGGGAAAAGTCATACGCGGCGCAGAAAAGACCGGCCGCGAGTTGGGACATGACGTATTCCGCGCCGGTGAGCACGACGGTTCTATTACCCCCCGAACAGAAGAGCTGGCCGAGATCATGTCGGTGGTCGATGGTTCTTTTGCCACGGACAATCTATTTGGCGAGCGTTGGACCAAGCTCTGCCAGAACGCCTCAGGAAACCCGATTCAGGCGATGACGTTACAGGGCGGTATCGATGTCGTTTCCACGGCGCGTGGCCGCCAGATAACGATCATGCTCCTGAAGGAGTGCGCCACGGTGGGATTGGCCGCAGGGTTCAATCTGGCGAACATACGTGGCGTATCGGGCGAAAAATGGGCCAGCGCAGATCAGGGCGATGTTTACGAAGAGCTGGACAACATGCTCGTTCCGAGTGGATCAGGAGGCGTGAACTGGAAGTCGTCGATGGCCCAGGACATAACCAAGGGCCGACGGTCTGAGACAGGTTTCATGAACGGGTTCGTAGCGGAGACCGGCAGAAAAGCGGGTGTAGAGACTCCCGTGACCGACGCCGTTATCGAGGTGATGGCGGCGATCGACGCCAAACAGCTGGACCCGTCTCCTGAAAATATCGAACTCACACTCCGGAAGGCGGGGCTTTAGTCCGCTCTTGCTGCTAGACCTTCACGTACACACGACCCGCGGCAGCGGGGACAGTAGCCTCAGACCGGAAGAGCTCATGGAAGAGGCGATACGCCTTGGGCTGGACGGCGTTTGCCTGACGGAGCACACGCATTCCTGGACGGATGAGGAGATTGACCACGTTCAAGGCGAGACCGGAATTCGATTGTTCCGGGCGCTTGAGGTGGAGACCGACGCCGGGCATGCCCTTGTTATAGGCGAGAACGGATACCACTCGGACATGCGTAAGCTTCCTCTCCTGGGAGAACGGGCAAATAAATCTGGAGCTGCTGTCGTCCTCGCGCACCCGTTCCGACATCTACACGCGCCAGGGCCACAGAGATGCATCCTGACCCGTGAGGCCGGTGTCGAGCCGGGCGACGTAAACGGTGCGTCCGAGATTCCGCTTCTGAAGCACGCCCACGCCCTCGAAGTAGTGAACGGTGCGACGCCGGAGACCGACAATAACTTTGCGTTGGAGGTGGCAACGATGCTGGGCTACCCATCCACGGGCGGATCAGACGCGCACTCCAAACACGGACTTGCGTCCGGCGTTACCGAGATCGATGGAGACCCACGTAATTCGGCGGAACTGGCGGAGATTATCCGGGCCGGGGGAGTGAAGGCCGGAGTTGACCTGCATGTCGGCCGCCTTCGTTATTTGACGACCCAAAAACCCCCAGAGAGCAATCCGAAAAACAACCCGGGTGAGGCGCGGTCGTGACGCAATCCAAGGGATGGCAGCCGAGCCTGAGCGAATCGTTGGATCAGACGATCATGGTCTCGTTGGATATTGAATCCACCGGACTGGATCAACGCACTGATAGGATCATCGAGATCGGCGCGGTGAAGTTCCGAGGCCACCAGGAGATCGAGCAGTACAGCACGCTCATCAACCCGGGCCGTGATATCCCTCCCTTCATCACGGAACTGACCGGCATATCCAACCAGGACGTTGCAGATGCTCCATCGATAGGGGACGTTCTTCCGGGCCTCATAGAGTTCCTGGGCGACTACCCGATGATCGGCCACAACGTGGCGTTCGACGCCGGGTTCCTTGCCCGGAACGGCGTACCTGTTCGAACACAGACTTTTGATACGTACGACCTGACATACGCGCTTTTGCCGGGCGCCACCGAGTACAACCTCGGCGGACTCGGGATAGCAATGGGGCTGATTCACGAAAGTCCGCACCGGGCGCTCTCTGACGCGGTGGTCACGAGAGACCTCTTTCTGTTGATGTTGGACAAGCTGGCCGCACTTCCTCCGGGCGTGTTGTCGGAGTTCAGTCGACTTTCGGCCGCTTCCGGGTGGACCACCGGGATTCTGGCCGGTCGGATCCTCGACCACATGGACTCGGCGGCGGCCTTGCAGGCTGCGGGAGAGGTCCGTCCGGACCCTCGCGAACTCGGCAGTCGGTTACGCGTGTTGCGTTCGAGCCGGGCAGACCTGCCTACAGATGAACTACCGTCACTCGGAGGACCTGGGGAGCCAGAGCAAACCGAGAGCCCTGAAACGATTACCCCGGAAGGGGACGTCTCCGACGTGTTCGGGGCAGACGGACACCTGTCTCGTGAACTGGTGGGTTTCGAGCACCGGTCGCAACAGGAGCGGATGGCTGAGTCGGTCGCTGCGGCAATAGAAACCGGCGAGAATCTGATCATCGAGGCAGGGACGGGTGTGGGGAAATCGCTTGCGTACCTGGTGCCCGCCGCGCTTCACACCCTGGGAGGCGGTCGTACGGTCATAGTGTCGACCAACACCATCAACCTGCAAGAACAGTTGATGGCGAAAGACATCCCGGCGGCGCAATCAGTCCTTCAAGCCATCGGATATCCCGAAGGCTCGCTCTCCACGGCCCAGTTAAAAGGCCGATCCAACTACCTATGCTACCGGCGATGGACCCACTCAAAATCATCCGGCGATATGACGGTCCCAGAGGCTCGGTTACTCGCCAAGACGATGGTCTGGATGGAGTCTACGTCGACCGGCGATCGCGGTGAGTTACGGCTTAACCGGGAGGACCAGGCCGCCTTTACGAAGATCTCGGCGCAGGGTGCACGCGGGTGTCCTGCGCCCGACGGTCCATGCTTTTTGCGCGCCGCACGCGGCAGGGCACACGGCGCAGACATCGTTGTCATCAATCATTCGCTACTGCTCGCCGATCTTGTCATGGGCGGAGGGCTGCTTCCCGAGCACGACGCCCTGGTTATCGACGAGGCACATCATCTGGAATCGGTCGCCACAAACAACTTAGGATTCCGAGTAGATCAACGCCAGATCGAAACTGATCTGTCCAGCCTGTCGGGCGACCGTGGCATCGTGAGCGATGCAATACGGGCGTTACGGGCGGCAGCGCAGGCGGACCCGGCTGCCGAGACGCTGGCGGCGGGATTACTTGAGGCGGTCGGCAGGGCTCGATCTGCCGCGACCGATCTGTTCAAGACGCTAAAAGAAACCATGACGACTCTTACGCCGGGGCGTGGTTTCTCTGGGAACGACATGAGGATCACCGAGGGAACTCGCCAGCAACCGGCGTGGTCAGACCTTGAGATCGTCTGGGACAACTTTGACCTGTCGGCGTCTACGGTGTCGCTGGGTCTACGCGACATCGGTGTAGCGATAGATCGAGCGCCCAACTCCCTGGAGACCCGTAACCTCCAGGCCGTGCGATTGAACGTAACGGCGGCGCAGGAGTCGATCGAAGAGTTCCGAAAAGGTCTTCGTGCGGGAATTCCCGAACCCGATGAGGGCATGGTGTGCTGGCTTTCCGCCCGCCCACCCAACGGCCCGATAGCAGTCAGCGGTGCACCCCTAGCCGTAGGACCGGCGTTGCGGGACACGTTGTTTGAGCGCGAGCGATGCGTCATCCTGACCAGCGGAACACTCGCCGATGAAGGGCGATTCGACAGGATACGAGAGACTCTGGGTGTGGACAGCGGGAACGAGATCGCCCTGGGATCGCCGTTTGATTTCAAAAAAGCGGCCCTTGTGTTGGTCCCCGGCGACATCCCGGAACCTAACCGTCCCGGTTTCAACGAAGCCGTGGCGCAGGCCATCAAAGACGTGGCGATGGAACTCAGGGACCGGACACTGGTCCTGTTTACCTCCAACTCGGCGCTGAACGCCACCCGGAGCGCGATCAGGCCGGGTCTTGAGGCGGAGAACATCAAACTGGTGGCGCAGGGGATTGATGGACCGCCGCACAGGGTGATGCGCGCGCTGGACGCCAATAAAGAAACGGTCGCACTCGGGGCTGCGAGCCTGTGGGAGGGTGTCGACCTGGAAGAGTCGTCCATTGGCGCACTCATTGTCGCTCGATTGCCGTTCCCCGTCCCAAGCGATCCCATATTTTCGGCACGATCTGAGTTGTACGACGACGGATTTGGCGACTACGCAGTGCCGTCGGCCGTTCTCCGGTTTCGGCAGGGATTCGGTCGACTGATCCGCAGTAGGTCCGACCGCGGCGTGTTTATCGTTCTGGACTCTCGGATGGCCACTCGCGGATACGGGGCTGCGTTCCGTGACGCGTTACCCGGTTGTGATATCGAGATCGTCCGCGCTTCCGAGTTGGCCGCACGCGTGAGTCGCTGGCATCAGAAAGTCAGCGACGAGGCTCAAAGTTGAGCGGACTAATCTCCGGACTGGATTCTGGCGGAGCCACTTTCTACCCCGTCTCCGAGTTTGATTTATCGGGAACCATCGATGGCGGTCAGTCGTTCCGGTGGAACGCTCTCGAAGACGAGTCTGGCTATAGAGGCGTGGTGGGACGATCTGTACTTGAGGTCAGGTCAGTTTTAAGTGGGCTATCGGTACAGACCGTATCGGGCGACCCTGCCGATATCGACCACGTCCGCGCCTATCTGGGGCTCGATGATGATTTAGAAGGGCTGCGGTCAAAGTACGCAGACGACCTCGGCCTCGGCCCCGCTCTATCTGACTACCTTGGATTGCGACTGCTACGGCAGGATCCGTGGGAGTGCTTGTGCGGGTTCATTTGCTCGGCCACTTCCAACATTCCCCGAATAAAGTTGAATATGGCAGGGTTGGCGTCGACCCAGGGTGAACGTATCGGTCCCGGTCCGGGCGATTTTGCGTTCCCCGGCCCGGAAGCGGTAGCGGCAGCAGGGGAGCAGGCGGCGCGTGATCTGGCATGGGGATTCAGGGCGCGGTATCTGGAGGGTGCGGCTGTTGCCGTGGCATCAGGAAAATTTGCTCTGGAACCACTGTTGGATATGTCATACGAAGAGGCCCGAGACGCTCTGGTTTCGCTTGACGGTGTCGGTCCGAAAATAGCGGACTGTGTGCTGGCGTTCTCTTTGCGCAAAGGCGAGGCGTTTCCGGTGGACCGATGGGTGAGGCGCGCGATGGAGGAGTGGTACGGGGCTACGGAGAAGATGTCTAACGACGGTATCGGCAAGATGGCCCGTGAGAAGTTCGGCGAAGACGCCGCATACGCCCAGCAGTACTTGTTCCACAGGCAACGACTGGCCGCCCGGGCGTAGAGCTGCCTGGGGTGCTGCCCAATCTTGTTCTCGGGCACTACCCGATGTAGTGGAGGGGCTTCTTTCGCCCGTTTTAGGGCGACGCTGTTGATCGGGGATGACAATTAGTTGGTTGGTGCTCTGAATCGGCGTGCCGCTGAACTGACCGCCCTTCGAGTGCCTCAGGGTGGGTTGGTCGGGCCGGGTAGGTTTGTTGTCTCTGGGGTGGGTCTGTGTCTCCCATACCCCCCCCGCAAGACACCGCGACTATCTACACCGCGTCGGGCCGTAAGCACGCGGTGTACAGGGTGATTGGCTCAAACCCGA
>CAUZRH010000003.1:0-24895 GCA_963582115.1 Dehalococcoidia bacterium | reverse complement strand
TCGGTGCCGGGCCAGCCGGAGCGGCTGGTATCTGGCGGGCCGCCGGTGCGGGAGCAGGTGGCGGCGCTATCGCTGCGGCAATCGGTGCTGCCGGGCGTTCCGAAAGTGCGTTCAGTATTGCTATTTCGAGTGGCAGGGGAGACGACGGGTTCTGCCGGAAGTCGGCTTTCTCGAGCTCCGTGACGACGTGGAGCAATTTCTCCAGCGAGACACCGCGTCCGGCCTCGGTCATGGCGTTTATGGCGTCCTGTGATTGCCCCAGCGCGTCTTCGACTCCAGCTTTTACGAGCAACCCGGCTCTCAGAACATCGACCGTTCCGGCCCGTAGTCGTCCCAGATCGGAACCCAGCGCTGCCTCGCGGTTGATGATCTCGAGAGCACGTTTCGGATCAGATTGGAGTGCGGCCACCGCAAGTTCGGTACTCGACTGTTCATCACCCAGCCCCAGAAGCTCAAGGGCCTGCTCCAGGCTGACCTCGGAGCCGTACGAAACGGCGAGTTGTTCAAGAAGATTCTCGGCGTCGCGGAGGCTTCCGTACGCGGTGCGGGCGATCAAGGACAGGACCTCAGGGTCGGCGTCGATCTCTTCTTCGCCGGCAATTTCGGCCAGCTTGTCGACCACGACATCGTTTGAAAGTCGCCGGAAGTCGAATCGCTGGCAGCGGGACAGGATGGTCGCCGGAACGCGGTGCGTCTCGGTGGTCGCCAGTACAAAGATGACGTGAGGCGGCGGTTCTTCCAGGGTCTTAAGCAGGGCGTTGAACGCGTCACCGCTCAACTGGTGGACCTCATCGATCACGTAGACCTTGTACTTGCCGGATCCGGGGGCGAATCGCGCCTTATCACGGAGGTCACGGATGTTGTCAATGCCGCGGTTGGATGCGGCGTCGATCTCTATCAGGTCCAGCATTCGGTTTTCGGTGACCGCCACGCAGTTGTCGCAACCGCCGCATGGTTCGCCGTCACGCGGATCAAGGCAGTTCAGCGCTTTGGCGAGGATACGTGCCGTTGAGGTCTTTCCGGTGCCGCGGGGGCCGCACAACAGGTACGCGTGGGCAACACGGTTGGTCCTGAGCGCCTGTCGCAGCGTGTGCGTGACGTGGTCCTGCCCCGCCACTTCATCAAATCGCTGGGGCCGCCACTTTCGGTAAAAGACTTCGTTGCGGCTAGTCATCGGTCTTGCCTTCGGAAAGATTCGTATCACCCTGGGAGCCAGATGTTCTTGGTGTTTTGGAACTAGTTGGGACGGCGGCCAGGATGTCGTCCGTTTTGCCGAACATTACACGATGTTCTTCCGGCTTGGCGTGATCGTAGCCCAGCAGGTGGAGTACGCCGTGGGCGGTCAGCACCGATAGCTCATGGGCGACATCGTGCCCCGCATCTTGAGCCTGTGCCAGTGCCCGTTCGTACGAGATCGCAATATCTCCCAGTTCGTCCGATTCTTCGCCCTCGATATCCGGCCATCCGCCGGCGTTGTTTAATTCGGTCGTCGTATTAAATGACAGCACGTCGGTCGGTTCGTCGTATCCCATGAACTCAAGGTTTAGCTTACGCAAAGCCTCGTCGTCCGTGACGATCAATGTCACCCGATCAGGACCGGACTCCAGTTCGCGCAGCAGGGCGGTTTCGGCCACGTCCAGAAGCAGGCGGTCAAGATTGGCGGCTGCGAACGCTTCCTCGAATCTGGAGTCGACCTGGATATTTACCCTGGCCTCGCTCAATTCATGTTCCCCATTTGTATTCAGGGTTTTGCAGGCCTGCCCTGAGTTATGGATTTTGGGTTCTTTGGGGAGGGGTGAAATTGGAAGTAATAGGAGTGAAAACGGGCCAACCCATCCGCACTCATCGCTACGTGCGAATAGTAGCACGTGCGTTCGGGATTCCTACTCCTGTTTGGCGGCGTTGTCTGCGTTCTCTGAGATGGCCCGTAAACGATTGAACAGTCGCTCGAAGGTCTTGTCTTCCGATGACAGGTCGGCCGTCACCAGTCGTGCCTTCATGAGGCGTTCACGGACCGCAGGCGCGCTGAGTTGTCCGACCTCTATGTATGTGCGGGCGTCGTAAAGGGCCGGGACAAGCTCTTCTCTGATCCGGTTGCTGACGTAGATCGGCTGCGGGGGCCAAGTGAGCTCTTCCGCCATGCGGACGACCTCTTCAATGGCCACGAGTAGTTCTTCTCGCCTTTGCTTGATCTCCCAGGCATCAAATGCTGAGGTCATCGGGCGCTCTTACTTCGTTGCAAGCGCCATGCCTGGAATACGGACAGGTACACGGCTGAGCCCATCACGGCACCAATGCCGTCGATCAGTACGTCCAGCCACTGTGCCGAGCGGCCGTCGATGAACCACTGGTGGGCTTCGTCGCTGATTCCGTAGAGAACCGAGAGTAAGACAGCCTTCTGTCCGGCCGACCGCAGCATAGCGGGTTCAAGAGCCACCGAGTTGTTCGGCGCGTTACCGGCGAGAATCCAGCGCATCACGAGAGCGCTCAACACAAAGTACACGGCGAAGTGTGCGATCTCGTCCGTGAACTGGCCGAACAGGTTTGAGGCAATGTCGGACGCATCGCTGTCGCTGATGGTGTCCGCCGACATCTGGGACACGGCAAAAATCGCTGCCATCACTGCGAATACGGGCAATCCGTATCGAAGGAAGTGGATAGCAGTGTCGCGTCGGGACGACTTTTGTGGATTGTCGGTCGGCATTAGTTAAAGGTTTTTACCCTGTTTTTATCTATTGGCTGGACCAAGAGCCTACCAGTCGAGGTCGAACACCTTTTCCATCGGTGCCCACCAGTCGTTCGGGCCTGCTTCCGGGACTTTGGCCTGGAACGTGCTCATAAGGTCGTTCCATTCCTCTGCCCTCGGGTTGGCGTCTGTGTAGGCCTGGAAGTCCCGCTCTGGAACGAAATCGTCCGGGGCTGTGTAGTACATGAAAAGGTGGGTCCCGACCAAGAATATCTCCATCTTCTCCAGCCCGATAGACCGGAGCGATTCCATCACCTCCGGCCACACGGCGCGGTGATATTCCTTGTACTTCTCTATTGTCGCGGGATCGTTTTTGAGGTCCAGTACCTGGGCGTAGCTCTTCATCGGGATACAACTCCGGCCTGTGAGTGATGAGGCGTTAGAAAGGATGCAGACTTGGGAAGCCGCTGGCGGGGCGGTAGCATACCGCGCTCCAAAACTACGTATCGATAGATGCCGCAGAGAATTCACTGGAGCGGCAAATATCACCAGACGGTTCCCGGGGGTGCAACATGCAGCGAGTCGGTTTTCTCCTGAAGGTCAAAGACGATCCTGAGACGATTGCCCGCTACAAAGAACACCATCGGCGGGTGTCTCCTGACATGCTGGATGCGTTGCGTCGGCACGGCTGGAATAACTACAGCCTGTTCATGCGGCCTGATGGTTTGATGTTTGGGTACGTTGAGGTTTCTGACAGTTTTCAGGCGTCGCTCGATGGGATGTCTCATGAGGACGCAAACTCACGATGGCAGGCGATGATGGAACCGTTCTTTGAATCGCCGGACGGGGGCAGGCCGGATGAAAATATGGTCCAGCTTGAAGAAGTATTTCACCTGGATTAGGGGGCTTGTGTAGCGTTCCCCGTGTACTGTTCCAAGGTCGTAGTAACGGAGATGAACTTTGAGCGAAGTAGATAGCGTGATCCCGGATATTGTGAAGGCGATCCACTCGAAGCCTGAGAAGGCGGTGGTGGTTGTGACCGGGGCAGGGATTTCCGCGTTGGGTTGGTTGTTTGACCAGGGTGGCGCGTCCCGGACCATTCTTGAGGGACGGGTGCCATACTCGATCAGCTCATTAAACGAGTTCGTGGGTGTGGACGCTGAGACGCATGTGTCTCGGGACGAGGCGATCAGGATGGCCGATAGCGCGTACGAGCGAGCGCTGCACCTGCGGGCCGATGATGATGATTCGCCGGTTATCGGAGTATCTTGCACCGCGACCATTGCGACCGACTATCCGAAGCGTGGGACGCATCGCGCTTCATGTGCGTTGCGGACGGCGGCGCGGAGGACGGACTTCAGTATCGAGTTCGACAAAGGCGCGCGTGATCGGGTTGGCGAGGAGGATGTGGTGAGCAGGCTTGTTTTGAACCTGGTTGCGCTAGGAAACGGTGTGGTTTCGACGCTAGATCCGGGTTTGCTCCCGGGCGAGAACCTGAATGTGACCGATGAACGAATCTGATCGTCTGATTACCGCTGTCATGTCTGGAGCCGTTTCGGCCATCGCCGTGACGCCGGACGGCGTTGTTAGTGAGGGTGTGCCCTCAGGGCTGATGGTGCTGTCCGGGGCGTTCAATCCGTTGCACTTCGGCCATGAGGGGATGCTCAAGGCGGCACTCGGGATCACCGGAGGGCCGGGCGCGTTTGAGCTGTCCGTTGTCAACGTGGACAAGCCTGAGTTGCCGGAGGCCGACGTACGAGAGCGGCTGGCGCAGTTCTCCGGGCGTTATACGGCGCTGGTGTCGCGCGCTCCGACCTTCCTCGAGAAGTCCCGCTTTATGCCGGGTACGACATTCGTGATCGGCTACGACACGGCGGTCCGATTGTTCGACGATCGCTACTACCCGGCGTATCAGCCTGAAGCGGACCCAGACAACACCGGATCGGCGACACTCGCTGCCATGTCTGAGATCAGGCGGAACGGCTGTGGATTCATCGTCGCCGGGCGCGTTACCGATGACGGGTTCAAGGCCGTTCGGGACATCGGAGTACCGGAAGACTACGTGTCGATGCTGCAGGAAATACCCTCAGACGTGTTCCGAGAGGACATCTCATCGACCGAGATCCGCGAAGCCAGAGAGACGGACTAGTTAATTGCTAGAACGTTGTGGTCCGTATCGCCCTGATAACCCGTCGTTCAGAAGCAGGTGGAGAAGATCTGCTGAAACTCTTCCCGGCTGAGGTCCTGTGGGCTGGTGACCTCACGACCTAACGTGGTGGTCACACATTCCGAGCCGAAGTCCAACGTGGGGAAGCCACCCGCACCACGCAGGACACCGCCGTCTCCGCCGAAGAACCTGCCGCCCTCAGGGAGACCGTCGCCAGTGCCCCCGCGTTGAAAACCTCCGGTAGTGCCAAAGCCATCTGGAAGTTCATCGGCGCAGGCCGTCCTGACGGACTCCAGTTGCTCCGAGGTCAAGGCGAACAGATCGTCAGGCGTCTCGCCCAGTGCATCGGTTACACAGCCCTGGAGCAGATCATTGATATCGGCGAAACCCTCGCCCCCGGGGAACCTTCCAAAGCCACCGCCGCCTGGCCGGGTCCTTCCTGCGTCGAACCCTTCAGGCGCGCACTCGGTGATCAGCTCTTGTCGCTGCTCGATGCTAAGTTGCCCGAGATCGAGCTCATCGCTTCCGGTGACTCGCGTTACACAGGCTTCATCCAGATTTGTGAGGAGATTTCCGCCGCCGCCGTTGGCAAACTGGCGCGCTCTCTGATCCTGCTCTGTTCCCGAGCACTGCTCAAATACAGCGTCGCGTTCCGCCGCCGTGATGTCTGCGAATCCCGTCACTTGCCGGCCGAGTACCTGCTGAACGCATGCCTCGTCCAGGCCTCCTGACGCGGTAGCAGAAGAAGAACCGGCACCATCGGAATCTGTGCCCGAGACTGCTGCCGGGGTATCGCCAGCCGAGTCAGACGTATCGGACGCTTCCGCTTCGCAGGCGATGGCGACAATCGTCAACACGGCGAACATGACCAGTGCCCACTTTTTCATATTGCACATCGCCCGGATCTATTCAAAGACCTATTCATGTCTCAGGGCCTCAATGGGATCAAGACCGGCCGCCCGGAACGCCGGGTAGATCCCGGCTCCGAGTCCGATGATTGCTGATACGGCCAGCGCAAGAATTGCGATGTCCGGTGCGAACTCGGTGTTCATATCCAGGCTGCCGACGGAGCTGCCGTCCACCAGGTAAGAGATCGTGGTTCCAGAGATGACACCGATGATGCCGCCGCCGAGGCTCATGATGGTGGCCTCTGCTACGAACTGAGACAGGATCACTTTTTTGGTTGCACCGATGGCACGCTGGATGCCGATCTCACGAGTTCGTTCTGTGACCGAAACCAACATGATGTTCATGATGCCGATGCCGCCGACCACCAGTGAGATCCCGGCGATCGCTCCAAGGAATACGACGAATGTGTCGTTGGTGTCCTCAAGTGTTTCGACGGCGTCTGCCTGGTTTGTGACGTCGAAGCCGGCGTTTTCCGGATCGAACCCAGCCTCGTTCTCCAGAGCAAGTGCGAGCCTGATCTGGTCGAAAGCGAAGTCAATCCTGTCCGTGCTGCTCGCCTGAACGCTGATCTGGGACACAGGCGTGTCGACACCTGTGGCTGAACCGGCAAGCCGGGTGGCTGCGGTCGTAATCGGCGTCATCGCCCGGTTGTTCTCCAGACCGAATCCGCCCTTTGGCTCAAGTACGCCGATCACTAGAAACTCTCGACCGTCTATCTTCAGCGTTTGCCCCACAGCACTTACGTTGTCGAACAGCGTTGGTGCTATCTGGGAGCCGAGGACCACCACGTCCGTACCGATCACGACGTCTGCCGTGTTGAAGCCCTGGCCCTCGGCCAGTTCAAGATCACGAACATCAAAGTAGTTGGAGGTGACGCCGACTATCTGTGCGGTGGTCTCGTTGCGCCCTGCGACCAGCGTGCCGAATACCGACGTTTCTGCTGCGACTGCGCTGATGTCCGGGGCAATCTCCTTGTTCTCAAGCGCGATCACGTCTTCCAATGTGAACGAGTTAGAGCTGCCGTCGGCAGTCAATGACGGGCTGACGAAGAGGATGTTGGTCCCCAACCCCTCGATCTGCGATGTGATCGCGTCCTGAGACCCGCGGCCGATAGCCATCAGGGTGATCACCGACGAGACGCCGATGATGATGCCCAGGAGAGTGAGTGTGGTCCGTAGTTTGTTAGTGCCGACCGCGGACAAGGCGGTTCCAAGGATTAGCGCAGCGTTCATACCGGCGATCCCGTGAGGCGACCGAAGATCTTTTGGTCGACATGCTCGTCGGAAACGATCTTCCCGTCGCTCAGCCTGATCGCACGTTTTGTGGCTGAAGCTACGTCGTCTTCGTGCGTGACCAGGATGATGGTGATTCCGTCACTGCTGTTCAGATCCTGAAGTAGTTCGATGATCGCCTGGGTAGAAGTAGTGTCCAGATTGCCGGTCGGTTCGTCGGCGAGGATCATGCTTGGCTCGTTCACCAGAGCACGGGCGATAGCGACTCGTTGTTGTTGGCCGCCGGATAGCTCGCTGGGTCGGTGTTTCGCACGGTCCTCCAGACCCACGCGGGCGAGCGCGTCCATCGCCGCCGCCTTTCGGTTTTTGCCGTTGGGCGTCAACTTCATCGGAAGTTCCACGTTGGCCAGTGCCGTCATGCGCGGCAGGAGGTTGTAGCCCTGGAACACGAAGCCAATCTGACGACCCCGAACGCGTGATAGCTGGTCGTCGTCGAGCGTACCGACGTCGATACCGTCGAGCAGGTAACGGCCCGCGGAAGGGGTGTCGAGACAGCCCAGAATATTCATCATGGTCGACTTGCCGGAACCTGAGGGTCCCATCACGGCGAGCATCTCACCGCGTTCTACCGTCATGTCCACGCCGTCCAGCGCTGCGACGGTTTCGCCGCCCATCGAGTAATGGCGTTTGATTCCTTGAAGCTGGATTACCGGAATTGCTGAGGTCATGGCGCTTGCCTTCCGCCGCCGCCGAATCCGCCGCCACCACCGCCAGTACCGCCTCCGCCTGGGACACGGGTGAATCCGGTAAATCCGCCCGCTCCAGCGCGGATTACGGAGAACGGGTTGGTTTCATCCGTCACGCCCGGAAGCCTGAAGAGGACGGTGTCGCCCTCGACTATTCCGGAGCCGACGACGGCAAACGTCTCGTTTCCGCCGTCCAGGCTGACGTTTACGGTTTGTGTTTGTCCGTCTCTGAGTACGTCGACCGTGGGCTGGGAGAACGAACCTCCAACGGCAACCGATGGGATGAGAAGCACGTTAGATCTGGTGCTTGTGATCATCTCGGCGTTCGCCGTCAGGCCTTCAAGAAGCAGAACGCCCTGAGGGACCTGCACGGTTACTACAACGGGGAAGGTCACACTGCCGGTCTGGCCGCCGGATGCGGGGCCGATGTCGGTTACGGCGCCGATGAGGTTCTGGCCGGGTAGAGCATCCAGCGTCAGGGCCGCCTGTGCGCCAACTGCTACTGCCAGGATGTCGACCTGTGCGACGTCCATTTCTATGGTCACTATCGTCGGGTCGATGATCTCCACGATTGCTGCGTTTCGTTGGACCTCGTCACCGGTCGCGAAGTTGACCGCATCGACAATTCCGTCGACCGGCGATTTCAGGACTGCGCTTTCGTATAGCGAAATTGCCCTGTCGAGCTGGGCCGAGGCGACGTCTTTTTCAGAGGTGCGGAGCGCAATCAGCGTCTGGTCGACGCTTGTGATGTCCGTAAGGTGCTCTTGCGCCTCACTCAACTCCGCCTGTGCGATCGCAAGCGCCGTGCTGTTGGCTGCCCTGTCTTCCGCCGTGGGATCGACCAACGACGCCAGAGCTGCATTTGCGTCTGCCAGATCGGCCTCCGCAAGAGACACGGTCACCGTAGCGCTCTGTATCTGAAGAGTAGTTGATGCTGCCGTCGAGAACACGGCGGCATCTTCGGCGTTTTGCATAGCGCTTTCGGCTGTCGTGATGGACTTCAAAGCGGCGGTGATTGCCGCAGCCCTGTCCGGCGATGTCTTCGCTACGGCATCTTCCGCTGTTGTGACAGCCGTTCTAGCGCTTTCGACCTCATGCTGGACACACGGAGTGTCGGTCGCTGAAGGAACGGTGTCGCAAGTGGGGTTTACGCCAAATGGGAACAACTTTGTCCAGAGCGAGACGGTGAACTCGTTCCAGGGAGTGAGTGGGTCGTCCGTGTCCGTTGTGAACGAGGCCGATATGTCACGTTCGAAGATCGATTCGTAAGTAGCGCCCCAACCCGCCAGTATGTCTGCGGGCTGCGCTGCGACGTCGTGACCGGTGAGGGTTACGCCGAACCATCCATTAAACTTGGTTATGTAATTCGACCGAGCATCTTCGAGAGCGGCGATGGCGTCCCCGATATTTGTGTCCCACTCCCGCTCAACAATGGCCAGGTTAGCGACCGCTCCGTTGTAGGAGACGATAGCCAGCCCGAGCTCGGCTTCTGCGTCGGCAACAGCCTGTGGCTCAAGTTTGGCGTTGATATCTGCAAGTGCTTCATTGGCCGCAGTAACGGCCAGCTCCGCCTTTGTGGCAGCGGAGGTAGCGATCAGGATGTCGTGTGGCGGCGCTGCGAGTAGTGCGTCCACGTCTTCCTGGGTGTCGGTGACGGCGGCCCGTGCTTTGGCTATCGAAAGATCGGTAGCGCCAGAAACGGCGTCATCCAACTTTCCGACTGCGTCTTCCAGCGCGGAGCGGGCCTCTTCAACATCGGCGGCCAGGTTTGATGATGTGAGCGGGTCGAGCCGGGCCAGTTCCTGTCCAAGCGAGACGTTGTCACCGATCTCGACTAGTACCTCGCCGACGGTTCCTGCGCTCCCAAAGGACATTACGGACCGTTCAGGAAATACGATCGTGCCGTCAGAAGAGACGCTATCGACCAGATTCCCGAGCGTTACGGGCGCTTCAAGTAGCTCGCCCGTGGAGTCATCGACATCGTCGAGGATGACGAAGTAGACCACCGCGACAGTCGCGGCTGCGACCACACCGGATGCGACTGCGGCGCGGATCAGATTACTGGGCCGCAAGAATCGGCTCACACCGGTTCTCGAGGTCTGGCGTTTCTGGGAGCTTTGGGCGGCTCCGTCGGTTTCTCTCGATTCCATATAATTCCTGGCTTTTACGAGGCTCTTACGTGTTTGCCGAGTTACCGGTGCCGGGATGGCTGGATTCTTTGGGGCGAGTAAGTCGGCGAAAAGGGGAGTGCTCAGTTAACCGGTGTGCCTGTTCGGGCATCCGGCGCAGGAAACTTCATTCCTGTTGACTCTATTCAAGCCAAGATGTGTCAAGGAATCGTGAAGGTTTGTGAATTCGACCAGGATTAGTGTCTAGATCAGGGCATCCGGAACTCGTTTTCACGTGCGTATTTGCCGAGTGCGACGCCAAGATCTTCCTGGAGCTGAATCGACAGTCCTCCGTCGACAACCAGCGGGTGGCCGGTTATGAAGGATGCCTCTTCTGAACACAGGAACGCTATTGCGCTGGCGATGTCGTCCGGTACGCCTGTACGACCGACCGGGTACTGCTGCTCGAAGAACTTCAGCCCTTCTGCGTTGTCTTCCCACATGCGCCCAAGCCCTTCGGTAACGATGTGGCCGGGGCAGATGCAGTTGACGCGAATCCCAAGAGGACCAAAATCGATCGCCATCTGTCGCGTCATGCCGATAACAGCGGATTTACCGGCTTCGTAAACCAGCGAGTTCGGTGCCATCAGCAGCCCGTGTACGGAGGCGAGGTTGACGATACTTCCGCCGCCGGTCTTCTCCATCTCCGGCACGCCGTACTTTGCGCCAAGGAAGAGGGCCTTGGTCAGCATCGACATGCCAAGGTCCCATCCGTCTTCGGAAACCTCGACGGCGCTTCCCCACCAGGGAGCATCACGGGTATCGGTCGGGAAGGCGTTCTGGACCATGATGTCCAGTCGTCCCCACTCGCTTACCGCTGTGCCTACGGCGTTCTTGATGTCGTCGTGATTTGAGACATCCGTGGTGACGCTCTTCGCTGTGCCACCAGCCTCGGTGATGTTCTGAACGTTGGCCGCTGCCGCATCGTCGTTGAAATCGGCGATCAGAACCTTTGCGCCTTCAGAAGCGAGTCGCCGTGCTGTAGCGCCGCCGATGCCGAGCGCACCGCCAGTGACGATGGCGACCTGATCTTCAAATCTAGGCATTGCTTTCATCCTCAATTGGGCGAATCTTCCGCCCCAATAATCACCCACGAGTGGGTTAGTAGGGCATCTGGAATTCGTTCTCGCGGGCGTATTTGCTGAGTGCGACGCCGAGATCTTCCTGTAGCTGGATCGTCAATCCACCATCGACCGCAAGCGGATGCCCTGTGATGAAGGACGCGTCTTCGGAGCACAAGAAAGAAATGGCGTTTGCGATATCTTCCGGGACGCCGGTTCTACGGACCGGGTACTGCTGCTCAAAGAACTTGAGGCCGCCCGGGGTTCGGTCCCACGTAGCAGCCTGGCTCTTCTCCGTGACGATGTGGCCCGGGAGGATGCAATTGACACGAATTCCAATGGGACCGAAGTCGATCGCCATTTGCCGTGTCATGCCGATCACTGCGGACTTGCCGGCCTCATAAACAAGCTTCCTCGGGGCCATAAGGATGCCGTGGACAGATGCCAGGTTGACGATGCTGCCGCCGCCGGTCTTCTGCATCTGAGGGACGGCGTACTTTGCGCCAAGGAAGAGCGCTTTGGTCAGCAACGCCATGCTGTGATCCCAGTCCTCTTCAGCTACTTCGACGGCGCTGCCGTTAGACCGTCGGCCGCCGTCGTAGGCGTTCTGGACAAGGATGTCGAGTCGACCCCATTCGCTGACGGCCGTGTCGATCATCTCTTTGATGGCGTCGTGGGAACCGACATCGGTGTGGATGGCTTTTGCGATCCCGCCGTTTGCCGTGATCCCGGCCACGTTGGCATCGGTGGCCTCGTCGTTCACATCGGCCACCAGCACGCTTGCGCCCTGTGCTGCCAGCTTGCGTGCCGTGCCGCCGCCGATGCCCAGCGCACCGCCGGTAACGATGGCAACGCGGCCTGCGAATCGACACTCATGTTCAGCAGCCATGAAACCTCCGGCCTGTACGTAATAAGTCTTACTTCAGGCCGGAAGTTTACGCCGCGCTAGTCCACTTACGCTCTAGACCGCTGCGATCTCTTTTGGTCGGAACAGGGCGAAAGAGCTGGTGTAGCCGTGCAGGAAGGTCGAGCCGCCTACCGGGCCTATCTCTCCGTTGCAGAAGAATCCGGTTACCGGCATCGACCCGATCACCTGCTGGAACAGGTCCGTGTCGTGGTCGACCCGCCCGAACAGTCGCTCACCACGGCCGAGGCAGGTGAACAGGAGCGCGCCCGATGGCGCAGAGTCCGGGTGGTCGGACAGGTATCTCATGAGATTCGCGCCCAGATCATCACTGGCGGACGTTGCGTCGCGCACATGGAACTGGACCACCTGTCCCTCACGTATGCGTTCCCCGACCGCTAGCGCGCCGTTGTCGCCGTCCGCTCCAATCACGTTGCGGATCAGGAAATCGCCGGCTTCGTACTCGTCCTGGAACGGGTCCATCAGGACGCCGATTTGAAGGGATCGCCTGATCAGGCGTTTTTCGCCTTCGTCGCCATCCTCAAACAGGTCTCTAAGGACATCTAGCGGCTTCTCACCGGCCAACTCCGTGATGACGTTGTCGTTGGATCCGGTCACGACCATCGCCTTGCCGATAGGGCGGCAGCCCTGTGCGACGACGCTGTCTACGACCACGTTCCCGCTGAGCGCGACGCCGACTGCCCCGGAGCGGCGCGTTCCCTTATTGGAGAAGAGCGCGTTTGCGCCGGTGACGGTGCCTCCACTGGCGAGGCCGCCGATCTTGACCGAGTTCGGGTATGCGTAATCCAGTCCCTCGACCAGTGCATCGGACGGTAGGGTGAACGGGTCCGGGAGCAGCATGATGGCCGGGTTGTCAGATGCGGGAACGCCTATGAGCGCTTCCCACGCAGACGGCGGCGCGTCCGGGCTTGGGAGTTCTTCGCTCTCGAACTCGAATGGGGTGATCATCACGCCCGGCAAACTTGCCGCCGTAAGCGCCACGCCGGGGGTCTTTTCGACCTCGTGCCCGGCGCCTATGACACCCCCGGCCGAACAGCCGATTACGACCGCTCCCGGGAATCGTGATCGCACCAGTTCAACCACCGAGTAGTAGGACGGTGCGTGGTGTGACGATATGAAGGCGAAAACGACGTCGGCGGAAGGACCGTCCAACCCGATTTCTACCTGCTCGGCCGTGTCATCCACCGCTCTGGTGAGCGACGAGATATCCGAAACTGCAGAACTCCAGCGCAATTCTTTGCTCCTATGTCCTCTGATCGTGCGGGACCCACAAAGTTCCCTGGGCCGCCTTCCATACGATCGTGCTTACTAGATCGCCTGTAGGGCGGACCTTGCCGCCTGAATCGTGCGATCAACATCGGCGTCCGTGTGTGACGACGCCACGTGCCACCGGCCATTCGTGCTCAAACGTACCCCACGTTCAAGCATCGCTTGCGCGAACCGGTGATATTTCTCTTCGTCAACGTTCTCCGCATGATCGCGGTAGTCAAAGATTTCATCTTTGGTGGTGAAGTTGGTCCAGAAGGTGGATCCCAGTCCCTGGACCTGGAGATCTGATTCGACCTCCTGCCCGACACGCCTCAACCCTTCGATGAGACGCTTTCCCCGGGATTCAAAGTCACTGTAAAAGTCGACGGGATTTTCCAGAATATGGGTCAACCCCGCTCGTGCCGCGGACATGGACATTACGTTGCTGTTGAAGCTACCGCCGTGCTGCACACGGCCATCTCCCAGCAACGCCATAATCTTCGGCTTTCCGATCAACATCGAGAGCGGGAAGCCGCCGGCCAGTGCCTTTGCATACGTCGCCAGGTCCGGCTCCACCCCCAGCACTTCCTGTGCTCCGCCCAGTGCGACCCTGAATCCGGTGATAACTTCGTCAAATATGAGCAACACGCCGTACTTGTCGCACAACTCCCGCATGCCCTCCATGTAGCCGGGCCGAGGCACAATGCAGTTGGTGTTGCACAAGATAGGCTCGGTGAGCACGCACGCAAGCTCGCTGCCGTGCTTCTCGAACACAGCGGTCAGGGCGTCAAGGTCGTTCCACGGCGCTATCACGATGTCGTGATCCGAACCGGGTGCGATGCCGCCTGACTCCGGGACGGCGTTCGGGCTTTCGAACGGTCCCGCCTGGTCAAGCGGCGGGTGGACGCTGTAGGCCACGGTGTCTGTCCAGCCGTGATAGTGGCCCTCAAACTTTAGATACTTCGGGCGTCCGGTATAGCCACGAGCCAGTCGCAGCGCGATCTGGTCGATCTCGGTACCGGATGACGCGTAACGGACCGGGCCATTGAGTGGGACCGAAGCACGGACCATCTCGGTTACCTGTAGCTCCAGCTCCATCTGGCCTGCGAATACGAAGCCATCACGCATGTCTTTTGCGACCGCTTCGATGATGAAATCAGGTGCATGTCCGAAGATGTTCGGGCCCATGCCCATGACGTAGTCAACGTACTCGTTGCCGTCCACGTCCCACATTAGACCGTCTTTGGCGCGCTCAAACCAGAGCGGGACGGGTAGCTCGGCACGCCGGATCTGGCTGCTGATGCCACCCGCGACCATCTCCTGTGCGCGTGCGTAGAGTTCATGGCTTTTGTCGAATCGATACAACTCAGGCATCTTTTATGGACGGATCTTTCTGATTGGTTATGGTTTCGGATTATGGAATCTGGACGCAGCGAATCTCTACTGCTTCATCGTGGGGCGTCATGCGCTCACGCTGCCGTCTCAAGTCTCGATCGGTAATGAGCTGTTCCACGGACAGCCTTATTGTTCGATGGTCTGTCCAGTCGGGCTTGTAGACGATCTGATCCGCAGTGTTGATGAACCGGATCGTACAGATCGTCTACATACATCGGTCGTTTTATATCCCATATGTCTGCCATATCACGGGCGTACTGGATCTTCTGTTCCATGCTGGTGTGGTGGAGCTTGCTGTCCCCCGTATGAGCCTAGTTTGTGTAGATGAATATGAACGCCATACCTTGATCGGCAAACTCTTTCGTTATGGGCTCAAGGTCCGGCGCTGATAGACCGCAGTACGGTCAGGTAATAGACCCGAACTCGATCATGAGATGGCCCTGTTGCTACAGATCAGACAGTTTGACCGCCGGTCACGCACAGGGAGCAGGGCGGGTTGTACTCGTTAATTTCAGTGGGTGTGCTCACTTCGTCCACTCCAGGTATTCCTTCTTGACCTTTGCGACGTAGCTGAAGGAGGGGTTCACAAACTGTGTGATGCGGGCTTCAAGGATCTGCGCTAGGAACATGAACGCGTCTTTGCGCGTGAAGTGATATTCCTCTTCAAGCCACAGCAGCATCTCGCTCAGGGCGATGCGGAAGGCGTCCTCCGCCGGTCGCGCCTGCGCCGTTGTCATGATGTATTCGTTATTCTCGATGCGGGGCCATGTCATGTTGGCGGGCTTGTTTTTGAGCTCCACCCTGAGTTGGGCGATGCCACCCGTCTCGATGCCACCGCCGCCGCAGATCTCACCATCACCCTGAAGTGCGTGCATGTCTCCTATGTGGAGGTTTGCGCCGGAAACCTGGATCGGGATGTGGACCTGTGCTCCGTCTGTGACTTCCTGTATATCGAAGTTTCCGCCCCATACTCCGGCCCATGAATTGATCCAGCGGTCACGCTCTGGCGCAACGCCGACGCAGCCGAGCATTGGCTTTATGGGAATGGAGAAGTTGTCGTTCCAGATGATCTTGCGGTCACGGATTTCGACGACTTTGGAAGTGGGACCGACGTTGGAATCACCCAGCCAACCGGGCATCGCTCCGGTGTTGCCGCGGTAGCCGGTCCAACCGATGTTGTGCGGAGTAATTTTCTCGACGTGAACGACGAGGACCTGTCCGGGTTCTGCGCCTTCTACCCGGATAGCACCTGATGATGCGTTGCCTCGGTCGGTGGGAAGGCTGTCGCTTCGGACGGTGTTGTAGTAGTCCCGAAGGTGGTCGGGAACCGAGGGATGGTCTGAATCTGGCCCACGGTTCATCTGTGTCTCTACTTCGAAGACCTCGCCAGGTTTTACGGTCATCGTGACCGGGTTGTCTGCCCCTGTCTCGTAGTACAGAACATCTCGAGTAGCGCGCTGCATTTGCACCATCCGGGCGATTGGCTGGGGTTAGGTCTCTCTCCCGGAATCTCTGACAATTTCTCCGGAACGCGAGGCCATCGTTTGCGGGCTAATCCTTACCGCCTTGCGCTAAGCAATCGGCGACGGCATCCGGCAGCCCGCTTGCTCAGGAGTCTACGCCGGGCCCTCATCCCACGCCACGAGTCCACGTCACTCAAGATTTCACGAATCCGAGATAACGGAACCGTGTAACCCCAGTGGAGTGCTTATTTGGAAAGGGGTTTGGGTGTGCGAGGGTTGTTGTGATCGCTTCGGCCCTGCTGGGCGGCTATCAGGACAGAGTTCGGGTTGGAGTTTTGTCATGCCCGAAGGAAGGTGTCAGTCGAAATTGAAGTTCGCCATCAGTTCGGGAACTTGTGACAGGCTTTTGATCGATGGGCCGCCCCACTTATACATGTCTACTCGCAGCACCTTGCTCTGGCCTACGGGCTGATTGTTCAGGAGCTAGGCTTCGATGCCGAGGTCTCTTGCGCCCTGGAGCTTGCTCGAACACCATCGCCTATGAACAGGCACTGTTATGGAAGTTATTCCAATCGGGTTCATCGCGTTCTCGTAGAGGCGTGCATTCGGCTTCCTCGGAGGGCCAGTACGGCCAGTACGCAGGAGAATATAAATGCTTCCGTTCGAGCGCGATACGGAGGTCGGCGAGTTCGCTCAATGGGCTGGGTGTTGACTTGGCGGTTGAAGTGTTTGGCTGAGAGGCCGTCGCTGCATCCTGATCGCTTCCGCAGACTACGATCAGAGTTGTAAGAGCGACCAACCCAGCCAGCAACACCCATCTCGGCTACACATTTATCGCTGCGTCATCCTCAGCCATTAACCCTGGGCCGTTGTCAGAGCCTCATCTCGGGACGTATATGGCAGTACGCACGTCTTTAGCGTTCCATTAGCCTGGGGTGACTACGATCACCAAACAAACCGGCCATCTCACGCGCTCAGGAAGACAGGAGCGTTCAGCTAATACAACGTCCACCGGCCCGTGATCGTTCCCGTTCCCCTTTAGTCCAGCAGTCGTTCCTCGAACCAGAGGCGTACGCGCTTTGCGATGTCCAGCTGGTGCTCGTACTCTTCTACGCCGTGCGGCTCTCGTGGATACACGACTAATCGTGTGTCGACGCCCTGGTCCTTTAGCGCCCGGAAGAACTGGTAGCCCTGTTCTACTGGTACGTCCCAGTCCAGTTCGCCGTGTAGCACCAGTGTTGGTGTTTTGGCGTTCTTCACGAAGTTGATGGGCGAGAAGCGGGCGTGGGCGCTTTCGACGTCGTAGGGGTCGGAGTCGTCATAGTGGATGGAGTCCCATATATGCAGATATGACCTGCCGTGGAATGATCGCCAGTCGGCGATTCCTGCCCCCATCACTGCTGCCTTAAATCGGTCTGATTGCGTCACGGCAAGGGCTGACGTAAATCCTCCGTAACTCCAGCCGCAAATTCCAAGTCGTTCCGGGTCCGCGATCCCATTCTCCACGAGGTGATCGAGTCCCGCGAGCATGTCCTGGAAATCCTCGCCACCCATATCGCCGACGTTGGTCTCGGCGAAGGGCACGCCCCAGCCTGTCGAACCGCGGTAGTTGGGCATGAACACTGCAATTCCAGAGTCCGATATTAGCTTCGCCCAGCGGTGGTTATCCTGGAAATTGAACCTGACCGCGCCGGTCGGTCCGCCGTGCACCAACATCGCTACCGGGATTCGACCGCTCTTGTAGCCGGGCGGAAGCTGCAATAAGCCCTGGATATTTGTCCCATCGTTGGCATCCCAGAAAATTTCGCGGGTCTCCCCGATATCCAGGTCTGACCAGTTGGCGTGTACATCGGTCAGCTTCCGCCAATGAATCAGCCCATCTGCCTCGACCCCGGCGAAAACTTCCGGGAGATTGTCGGGATCGTCGATCACGGAAGCGAATACCGGGTTGGATGCGTCAGATGATCGGGAGTAGTTGGAGAAACCCTTTTTCTCGTTCCACAGATATCGGCGTTTCCCGGATTCGATATTGATCGAACTAATGCCTGAACCGCCGTGGACATTGGTAGCCGTGAGTATTGAGTTTCCGTCCGGGTGGAAGACACCGTAGTGGTCGGAAACCCCGTGATCGGCCGTTAGATTGCGTGCTGTTCCACCGGACGCGGGGACCACCATAAGGTCGCCGGAGTCGTTGCCGCGATCACTGTATATAGAGGTCAGGAACGTCACGGATTCATTGTCTGGAGACCATGCCGGTTTCGCTGCAGGGCGCCGCTCGTCGTAAAGCACCGTGACGTGATTTGAGCCGATCTCAAACACAACGAGCCGGTTCAGGTACCAGTCACCCTCGTATGGAAGGTCGGATACTACGGCGGCGACACGCTGGCCGTCTGGAGATACCGATGCCTCCCATATTTGGAGTCCCTCAGGAGACACGCAGCGGGTTGCATTGGAGTCGATGTCGACGGTCCACAGCCGCATGTAGCGGTGATCTTCCTCGAAGACGATCTGGTCTGCACCGGATGCTTGGCGTTGTACGAGTTCATCCGGGTTTGCATCAACCTTCAGGAATGAAATAAAGCTGCCATCGTCCGACCACGACATAGGGGACAGGCTGCGTGGGCTGGGGATGTCGCCACTGACGTTCGTTAACTTTCGCGCCTCCCCGCCCTGGCTTGGGAGGACGTAGATTTGACGCTGTCCGTCTACTTCACGGTCGGACAGAAAGGCCAGCGAGCTCGCATCAGGTGACCAGCGTGGCATGGTGTCGGATCGTTCGCTGTTCGTAAGGCGAACCGCCGGGCCGCCGCCCACGGCTACGGAGTAGATATTCGCTCGGGCCATGCTGGGCGCTGAGGCCCCGCCGCTGCGGAAGTTGTCAGCTACGACAAATGTGACAAAATTGCCGTCTGGCGACACCTGTGCGTCATATACGGATGGGAGTTGTACTGAGACTTCCGGCGTGAATCGTTTGGGCAATGTGGCGGCTCCGATTCTTTTTGTGGGCGGGTTGGAAGACCCTAACATCAGCGGTGGTATCGCACGGTCAAAAACTCATCTCATGGTTAGATTCGCAGGGACTCCGAGGTTGCGTCAATGAAAACAGGCAGTTATGAATGGTTTTTGGACAGGTTTGGGACGGCAGGCGATAGTAGGATGGCGAGGCTCGGATCTGCCGTAGCGGGCCACTTGTAAGACGACTCAGGAGACGAATTGAGCGAACGATTTAACGAATACGAGGGGCTTGAGTCGCTGGATGACAGGTCGGTGGTCGGTCGCCGCATTGTCTGGAGCGAGTCGACCGAGTCGACCAACGACGACGCAAGGCTGGAGGCCGATGCAGGCGCATCAGAGGGACTGGTGGTGGTCGCTGACCTGCAGACGAAGGGACGTGGGCGCATGTCGCGCACGTGGACTTCGATGATGGGACGGGACATCCTTTTCTCCGTGCTGTTGCGACCGTCTGCCGCCGATCTGCCGAAGATGCCGCTTGTTGCGGGACTCGCAGTCGCCCGGACGCTTGATGCGTTTACGGACACGCCAATTTCGCTTAAATGGCCGAACGATGTTCGAGCAAATAATCTCAAAATATCGGGTTCGCTGGTGGAATCAGGAAGCTCGGACGCCGGTTATTACGCCATCCTTGGAACGGGGGTGAACGTGAACCTAGACGCTGCGGTACACCCAGATATATTGGAAATCGCCACAAGCTTGCGAACACTGAATGGGGCCGACGTGTCCAGGCGTGAGGTGATGCGCAGGCTATTGTCGGAGATGGATCAGATCTATACCAGCACGGAACATATGGCTACGCTTGTCTCTGACTGGAGCGCACGACTTGAAACGATCGGACAGGAGATCGACGTGCGCTGGGGCGACGACTTTTTGCATGGACTGGCGGAGGGAGTTGATGATACCGGTCGACTTCTGTTACGAGATCGTGACGGAGAGGTTCATCGACTGGAAGCAGGCGAAGTGACAACTGTTCTGGCTGACCCTTCGTAGGCGAGACGAGTAGGATGCCGTCATACCGGTACAGGTGGCCTGAGATTTCCAGATCAGCAAGTACCCAGATCAACAAGTACAAGGAGCTACGGATGGGCGTACTTGATGCCCTGAACCTTGACGGAAAGAACGTCGTAATAACGGGTGGTGGCACAGGCCTTGGCCTCGAGATGGTGCGCGGGATGGCTGAGGCTGGCGCAAACATCGCAATCGCCGGTCGCCGACAGGGCCCGATAGACGAGGCGGCAGACATGGTGAAAGAGATCGGCCGTAAGTCTATGGCGATCTCTACGGATGTTACCGATACCGCCGCCGTGAACTCTCTATTTGAGACCGTGCTCGCCGAGTGGGGTGATGTGCATGTTCTCTTCAGTAACGCGGGCATTGTTCGTGAAGATGGCCGTCCCCCGTTGTGGGAGATCACTGACGAGTCGTGGCGCATCGGCATCGAGACCAACCTTAGCTCGGCATTCTACTGCGCACGGGCAATCTCCAAACACATGGCTGATCGAGGCTCCGGGAAGATCGTCAACGTGGCTTCCGGGTTTGGTTTCCGTGGCGGGCGTGACAACTACATGTACACGGCTGGTAAGGGTGGGGTGGTCAACATCACGCGGGCCATGGCAGTGAGCCTTGGACGCTACGGCATCACGTGTAACGCGATCGTGCCGGGGTTCTTCCCAACAGAGGCGACCAATGCCACCTCTATGTCGCTCCCGCGTGGAGATCTCATACCTGTCGGTCGCACCGGGTTCCCGAAAGAGTTTGGGCCGGTCGCTGTCTGGCTGGCCTCGGCTGCGTCCGACTACATGACCGGTGAGATGTTCATCGTGGATGGCGGTGGACTTGCAGGCGGAATGGCGCCGACCGGCTACGGGCCAATCTCTGAGTTGGCCTGAGCTTCTATCTAGCGTAAAGCCTTTTTCTCGATATTCCCTACGTAAGGACAGAAGATGCCCGTCCCTAATGACTGGACCCTTGAAGGCAAGGTTGCCCTGATAACGGCGGACGCGCGCGGCTGGGCAGCCGTTTTCGCCGGCGCGCTCGCAGAAGCTGGAGCAGATGTTGTTGTGGCCGGTCACTCGGCAGAGCACGTTGAGTCGGCTGCCGCTGCCGTTCGCGCACAGGGCAAACGCTCGGTGACGATTGTCGGCGAGTTCCCCGGATATGCTGAAACTGACGCAGCGGTGGACCAGGCGGTCTCCGAACTTGGCTCGATCGACATACTTGTAAACGCCTCTCTGAACCAGCTTGGAAAGCCGACGCTGGATACGACCGAGTTCGAGTGGAACACGGTAATGGACGCCAACGCTGGGTCTGCGTTTCGATGGGCGCGGTCTGCCGGTCGAAAGATGGTCGCCCAGGGCAACGGACACATCGTCAACGTGATATCGGAGATGGCGGAACGTGGTTTGACTAACCATGCGCCGTTCTCGGCGTCACAGGCGGCGATACAGCAGATGACACGCTCGCTCTCGCTTGAGTGGGGGACGTCGGGCGTGCGGATCAACTGTATAGCGACCGGTTGGGTGGAACTGAATCCGCCGCCGCTTGAGGAGCAGCAGAAAGAACTGCTAGTTCGCTATCTGCCGCTTCGTCGGAAGGGCACGCCTGAGGATATCGCTACGTTACTGATTTACCTGTCGGGCGACTTCTCTGACTTCACGACCGGGCAGACGATCTTTGTCGATGGCGGAGCGATGGCGCACGCCTGAGGCCCTGCCGGCGGCTATTTATATGGTGTTAACTCGGCTTAGTGTTCGGGTTCAGCCCCGGGCTAGCTCCGATGGTGTGCTGGGGTTCCTTGAGGACGGTACATTGAGGATCCGCGTGACAGCGCCGCCGGTCGATGGCGCTGCCAATACGGCTGTGTGCAAGGTGCTGTCAAAGGCTCTGGGTATCCGGAATGCCGCCGTAAAGGTCATGCACGGAAAGGCGGCGCACAGGAAGATCGTCCAGGTGGACGGACTGTCGGCGGCGGACATCATGGTGCGGCTGATGGGTTAGGCGCTCTGAAGTCTGTCTGACAGGAAAAAAAGCACCAGCACCGCGATCATCGGCGAGAAATCGAACATACCGGCCTTTGGAATTATGCGGCTGATTGGAATTAGGATCGGATTCGTGATCTGGTAAAGAATCTGGACGATCGGATTGTTCCTGGCGGCCGGGAACCAGGTGCTGAGAGATCGGGCGATGATGGCGAAGGCCATCAACTGGAAAAGGAAGCCTAATAGTCCGAGAATGTTCATTTGGAACCCTTACCCAGTTCTTCGCCTTTTTGCCAGGCGGCTACTGCTGCTTTGATGACTGTGCCACGGAATCCGGCCTCTTCCATAACCTGAAGCCCCGCTGCGGTGGTGCCGCCGGGTGATGTGACCAGGTTGCGCAGATCCGCCGGGTGTTTGCCACTTTCGCGTGCAAGTATGCCGCTGCCGATGATGAGTTGTTGCGCCAGCGTATGGGCCATAGGCCGTGGCAGGCCAAGCAGCACCCCGGCGTCGATCAGAGACTCCATGAATACGTATACGAAGGCTGGGCCGCTTGCACTCACCGCCAGCGCCATGTCTACGTACTTCTCGTCGTCCATGTAGATCGCAACACCCAACGCATCTAGCATCTGGCCTGCGAAATCACGGATCGTGTCCGGCACGTCCTGGGATGCATGCCATGCGCTCATGCCCTCGCCGACCTGAGCGGGGGTGTTTGGCATTACGCGAATGAGTCGGCCGTGGTTCAACTTGGTACCAAGCGTGTGCATCTTGACCCCGGCCAGGATCGAGAGCACGGTCTGGTCCGATGATAGGGTGCTGCCTATCTGTGCAGCTACCCCGTCAAGCTGTTGCGGTTTCACGGCCAGCACGATCAGGTCTGCGCCGTCGATGGCCGCAGAGTTCTCTGCCACGCCTGTTACGCCGTAGGTGCTTTCAAGCGTCGCCCGTCGTTCAGCGACCGGATCGCCGACAGTTATTTCTGCGTCCAGGTTGCCTCGGCGCACTCCGGCGATGATCGCCTCAGCCATCACCCCCCCGCCGATGAATCCCAGTTTCAAGTCGATGCCCCCGATTTTAAATTACACGCCCAATTTGGATGACGGCGTAGGTCGATTATAAGAACGCAGCGGGCATCTGGCCCGATAAGGTCTGGACTGGTTGAGACGTTTGTCCTGAATTCTGAACCCGACTCACGGGCTAGGCAGGACGTACACCCGTTGCCAGTTGTGTCGCCAGCTTGATCGCCTCTCGCATACTCACCGCCTGTGCGATGCCTTTGCCTGCGATATCGAAGGCGGTCCCGTGGTCTACAGATGTACGAATCCACGGGATTCCTAGGTTCACGCTCACGCTTTCCTCAAAGCCGTGGACCTTGATGGGGATGTGCCCCTGGTCGTGATAGAGCACGACAACTACATCCCAGCGTCCGGCGATCGCCTGGTTGAACACGGAGTCGGCCGGGATCGGGCCGTTGGCGTTGATTCCAAGCGCCTTCGCGTCCTCAACGGCCGGGGAGACGTCCGTTATCTCCTCGTCGCCAATCATCCCATTCTCACCGCCGTGCGGATTGAGGGCGGCGACGGCGATCCTCGGGTTTTCAAAGCCCCATGACTTGAAGGTCTCATCCGTGAGTTTAGTCGCCATTAAGATGTTTTCACGTGTGGCGTACTCAGCGGCACGCTTGAGTGATCTATGAGTGCTCAGGTGCATACAGCGTAGCGTTCCTGATACCAGCATCGTGGCTACGTAGTCTGAGCCGGACAGGCGCTTGAACACCTCCTGGTGTCCCATGTCCGTGGATCCGGCCATGTTCAGCGCCTCTTTGTTCACCGGCGCAGTCACCATGGCATCTGCGCCGCCGTCCTGGCAGAGTCGGACAGCGCGTTCGATCCATGCGTGGGCGGCTTTACCGGATACGGCGGATAGTTCTCCAAGCGGAAACTCGACATCCTCAAAGCCGTCTACGTTCAGGACATCAATTACGCCGGGTTCTTCACCGGCGCCCTCTATAGAGCTGATTGCGCGAGCCTTTAGCCCTACGCCGGTGTCCTTTATCCCGCGTAGCATCGGCCCCAGTGCACCAACAACTACAGGTCGTGCCATTTCGTATGCGGCGGGTTCAGCCAGTGCACGTGCCACGACCTCGGGACCTATCCCGGAGGGATCGCCAAGGGTTATTGCGAGTAACGGGCGGTCTGGTTTGGGCATCGTTAACTCCGTAAAGCGGTATATCTGGTCGTTAATTGTGGCATGGAATGAAATGTTATCGGTCGATTGTCACGAGATGTTCAAAGTCAAATGCCATACGCACAAACGCGACAGTGCGCCCGCCTAAAAGCGAGCGCACTGTCCTTATTCTTCTTGAGCCTGGTTCTTCTAGGGCTCTCTTTGTTTCAGAGGCTATCCCCGATGGTTTGTATAACCTAGGACGGGTTGAATGCCTCGAGAGCCTTAGCAAAGTCGTCGGCTGGCATGTAATCCGGCCAGACGATACCCGTGTCTTCGGTACCGAAGTTCACGTCGGCTAAGTCGAAGTCCTCACTCCATCCAAGCTCCGCGAGCTCTTCCGGACTGGGTCCATCGCCACCGATCTGGGTCATGAGGTCGTCGAAAGATCCGAAGCCACCCATGCGTTGGGCTTCTTCACCAATCAACTCGCCCCGGACCTCGAGGTCAAAGTCCTCGAAGTCGGTGACTTTGTCTCCAAACCCATCTTTGGCTGTTTGGTCGAGGTTGACTACGTGCTCTACCTCGAAGCCAACCAAGGCATCCACGCCCATTCCGACGACGTGGTCACGGGCGAAACCACTCACGGCTTCGGGTTCGAAGTTTTCAAGGTGCGTAGCGTCGAATCCTGCCATCGCAGTTGGGTCAAAGTTGGAGAACTTCTCCGCGTCGA
>CAUZRH010000002.1:0-30353 GCA_963582115.1 Dehalococcoidia bacterium | reverse complement strand
ACCGTGCCGGACGGTCCGGGACTAGGAGTTCCGTTGGACTGGGACTACATCAACGCCCACACAACGGACCACGCCATTTACTCCTGATGACCGGACCGGAACAAATATCTGAGAGTTGATCCAGTGTTGATCCAGGGGGTGAGCGGCGTAGAGCCCTCACCCCTTTTGCGTTCCGGGTTGGTTCAAAGATCGTGGCGTCGCCCATGTCCACGATTTGATCTCCGAAAGTGCTGGGTACTACCCCCCTACACGGTACCGGTGGTCACTTCGCGCACCTAATCCGGGTTTCGTTCGTAAGACTCGTCGCAAAATGACACATAACGCGTTGTGGTTTCACTTGGTGTTCCGCCCCCCCTTTGTCGCATATTTAAAGACAGTAAATATCTTTCCTGGGGGGCTTGGACTGATAGCGCTGGGGGGCGCTCCGGTCCGGTCGGGGCATGTCCAAGGTTTTAACCGCGAGACATGACACCTGAGGGCGTTCTGCGCCATCAGGTACTCCCGACCCACAGGCTGAGCAATCAAAACGGGGGCAACGCCGGTGGGCGAAACTTTGGTGCTGGGCAGCGCTTTTTTATGGGCGATTGCGACGGTGCTGGCCAAGCCGATGATAGGACGTATTCGTCCGGGGACCATCGTGGCCATGCATGCATGGGTCGCAGTGCTTGTTGGCGTTGTCCTTTTAATAGCTCTGGGCCGCCTTGGCGAACTCACGGCCATTAGTCCGACGCAGGTCATGCTGCTTGGTCTTTCCGGCACCTTCGTTATCGTTGGGGACATCTTCCTGGTCCGTTCTTTCACCCACCTGGACCCGGGTAAGGCTTTCACAGTTGCCAGCGGCCTGTTTGTCCTATTCACGCTGCTAGCCGGCTGGGTCTTCATCGGAGACCCGGTTACACAGGTAACAATCGCCGGGGCGATGGCGATCTTGTTTGGTGTCTACATGACGCGTGGCGGCTCTCACGAGGGGCCGACTACAGCCGTTCCCGGTTCCACGCTCGCGGCCACACCAACGGTACTTCTCGCCGGTCTTATGTGGGCCGCAGGGCTAATTGGATTCGACTTCGCTATCGAAAACGTGGACCCGATTGCTGGTTCCACGGTCGGGTACATGTTCCCCGCCCTTGCGTACGTCGTATGGGCGACTCGGGAGCAGAAATTCGAACTTCTCCACCTGGACGCCACGAACCGAAAACTGCTGACCGCAAGCGCCACATTCGGTGGGCTGGCACTAATTGGATACACGGTCGGCATCAGGTACGCCCACGCCGGCATCGTCGCCATGCTTGAGAGCACCGCCCCGATCTTTGCCATCCTGCTTGCCGTCGCCTTCTTCAAGGAGCGATTGACAGCACGCACGGGGACTGGCGTGGGGTTCTGCGCTCTCGGTGTCGCAACGATAGTTATCTAACCAAATACACCCCATCAAGTAAAACAGGGCCACCCATTCGCCGGGTGGCCCTGTTTTTAATTACGAGAACTCTCTGAGCATCAGAGATGGAGGGCGATTAGTGATCGTGCCCGTGGTCGGAGTTGGCGTTCGAATAATGCCGTCCTAGCATGTCGTCACCCCAGTCGCTGACGTAGTCACGCCAGACGGAGTGGATGTGGTTCGCGTTGTTCTGAGTGTTGTCGTACTCGATCAAGAATCGAGGGCCCTGAACGGTGTAGTAGTGCGGGTCGCCCACGTTAACTCCGCCCTTCCAGGCGAACTGGACCGTGTCCAGGCCATCACCCTCGATCCGCTTCCACTGGTTAGCAGCTATCTCATCCGTCATCCGGTCCACATAAACGTGGATCAGACCGACAAGCTTGTCTCGCTGCGGGTCGTCCAACGCAGAAAGGCTTATGCCGATCGGGTCGCCGGGAGTTATACGAGCGGCGCTGTCGGTGGTGATGTCGGACGGCGCAATAGAGTCTGGAAGCGCAATCTTCCGTTGATCGTCGGTCAAAGCGAGTAAAAGGTCTCGTGCAACATCCTCTTCTTCCGGAAGAGCGCGGAATCCGGCGTTGGCACCGTGAAGCGATTTTGCCGGGTTCGATCCGAAGAACGTCGGCGTGACGGCGACGTACTCGTTATCGACAATCGTGTAGTTGAGCGATACGTGGTGGCCGTCCACCTGCCAGCCCCAGGGGTCGTTTCCGCCCGGATTGCCGTAGATCACGAAGTAGTAGCGAGAAGGGTCACGTGGCCGTCCGGCGACTCCTGTGCCGTCAAGCGCCTCGTGGTCTGACAGCGTATTTTCCAGCGCCATGATCGATGCTGCTTTCTCGCTGCCCCGAGCGCCGACGCTAACTTCTATCAGTCGAATTGCCGCCTTACGGCCGCTGCCGCTCATGTCCATCAGCGGCACACCCGCTCGTACGTGAGGCCGGTAGTCCCACTCAAAACGCTGTTCGTTCCCGAACTCGAACTGAAGCCGGTTGTCGCTACCTATTTCAGTTGCCAGCGCCCTGGCAGCCTGGGCCATCGCTGCGATCGTCTGTGGTGCTTTTGCCAGCGTTGATCGTTCCATCGTCGTCATATCACCGTTCCTCTGTTTCAGGTCGGTTACTGATTGGTCTATCGGGGCGTATCCGGTCTAGCTCCAGTCGCCAAACAGCGACTTTGCGGTGCCTCCCAGGATCATCTCTCGATCCCCGTCTGTGATATCAGGGATCTGGTCGATGATCCGAGTTCCTTCTACATACCCACCGTGGCTCTGTATCCACGGGAAGTCGGTCCCCCACATCAACCGATCAGCGCCGAATGATCCGATCAGGGCATTGACCATGGGCCACGTGTCCTCGTGCGGCATCACCTGATCGCTTGGACCCACAAAGCCGGAAACCTTGATCCGAAGCTGCGGGTGTCTCGCAAGGGCAAGTAATGCGTCAAAGTCAGGGTTCGACCCGGGCGCTCCGCCTGCGACTTTACAGCCACCGAAATGATCGATGATGGCTGGCGTTCCGGGGAGTTCGGTAAGAAGGTCCTCTATCTGGTCAAAGTACGAGGGCGAAACCATAAATCCCACCGGTACGCCCAGATCACCCGCCTTCTCGTAGATCGCCTTACCGGCGTCATCGTTCAGATGTTGGACCTGGCACTCGGCGCACGTTTTGAAGTGCTCAGTCCGTTCTGCAGGACTAAGGTTCAAGTGCTCAATCACGCCATACACCCACATCGCCGGGTTGAACCGGACGCCTCGATAGCCCTGGTCAGAAACCAGCGAATCGAGTTGATCAACGGCATCTATCCGTTGCGGGTTGATGAGCGCCATGCCTTTGAACCGGTCCGGATGCGCCTTGATGGCCTCATCAATGTAGCCGTGGTCAAAGCCATGAAAGATCGGTTGAACGATCAACGCCCCGTCGACCTCAGCTTCGTCCATCGACGACAGCAATCGGTCTACGTCACCGGGTACGTTGGGGACACGTCCTGGGGGCATTGGATAACGCTCGTCATCAAGCGCCCAGACGTGGAGGTGAGAGTCAATCTTAGCCAAGCGTCATACACTCCAGCAGCATTGGTGAGCGGCTATGGTACATTCCCGCGGGCTCCAGGGTATTCCCATCAAAAACCCGCTCTTATCTCTGCTCCAACGTCGTGGTGAAGTCTCTACGCCCCGCCCGGAAGTTAATGCGCTGCCGGAACGGCATCAAACAAAAAGAAAGGCCCGGTCGCAAACGACCGGGCCTTTCAAATTATTACCCCGTTGGGGTTTAGCCTTTTAGGCTTTGGTCGCCCAGAAGATGTCACCGATCTCCTGAAGCGCTGCCTTGAAGGCAACTGCGGTGTCCATGTTGACACCGATCTTGACCTGGGAACCCAGCTGGGAAGCCTTCCAGACCTTCTCGTGAAGGTCGGGGTACTTCTCAAGGTGAGGGGGCTTGAAGTAGTCGGTCCAGATGACGAGGATGTCGTCCTTCGCCTTCTTCGCATGCTCTTCCTTGGCCAGGATCTGTCGGACCCGGGTGTTCTGGGCTGCGAGGCTATTGTCGCCTTCGCCTTCCAGCAGAAGCTCGGTCATTCGGATGCAAGTCTGTGCAGCCTGAAGAGCGTCGTGCGGGTCATAGATGCCGCAAGGAACGTCACAGTGGGCGCTTACGGTCGCTCGCGGTGCGATGCGATCTGTCAGATTGGTGAGCAAGGACATAATTGTGCCTCCGGGTCTGGCCGCCACCCTTCGTCGACTATGACGATTATGCGACGGTCTGATATACGACGTGAATCGAAAATGCGCGGTAAATCTATCACACATCAAACCCCTGTCACGGACTATCTAGAGGCACTACCTTGGGATTACTGAATCGGCTGTGGCGTCGGATCACCGAGCGTGCACTTGGCTTACGAGTCACAGTCACCGGGATCAGCATGTCCCCTACGTATTCCGATGGCGACATCGCTATAGCCAAACCCGGGCAATATCGCAGCAGCAAACCATCACGCTTTGACATAGTCGTCGTGCGGCCTCCAGATACAAACAGAGAGGACATCAAGAGGATCGTCGGTCTCCCAGATGAACTGGTGGAGATCCGTGATGGCTCGTTGTGGGTCGATGGCGAGATCGTGGCAGAGCCACACATATCCAGTCCTATGCCATCTGATTGGCTGCACGCGTGGGGAACTCACGGCGACGAGTACATCGTACTTGGAGACAACCGGGGCGCTCGAAGAATAAGCGACAGCCGCACATACGGCCCGCTGGAGCGAGATGCGCTGGTCGGTCCAATTGTTCGACGGCTGACCAAACCCTGAGATAGCCCCAGATTATCTGTGGACGCCTTACGGGGTTTCTTAAACGGCTTTCCGGTTTATGCTTCCGGCCAACAGTCCCGTTACTACTGACTTATATCTTCGGATTTCACGGACAGAGCATCCGGTTTCCGTTCAGAACCCATATGGCAGGAGAAGATCTTGGGCAAGTTTTATGACGAAGGCCTACTCCCAGACGAACTTCGACGCGACTTTGACGTGTACGACCGCATCTCTGAACTTGGTGTGAACCTTGGAACGTTCGAGGACACCGTTACATCGCTCCACGGCGCCAACATCCCGGCAGCGATATTCCATGAGAGCGGACTCGTTTACCTCTCGGGCATGGTCGCCGGTACGCAACCGATGAATGATGGCGGCAACCGCGTTAAGCACGGGCAGGACGCCGGGACCGAGATCGCAAACGGCCACCTGAGGCGGCTCCACTGGGCGATCTCTTGCGGCGGCGAGGGTGGCGACCTGAATGACGTCCTCTACATCGTGAAAGCGCTCGGGATGGTCGTATCCACCGACGTCGAGTTCGGCTCAGGCCCCGCCGTAGTCAACGGCTTTTCCGGACGCTGGCAGTCGGTGTACGGCGGCGCTCTGAGCGAGTTTGCAGTGGATGGCGACGATCCCGGCGGTTATTCCGGTGTCCACGCACGCACGGCCATCGGAGGCTTCACCGGGCGATTCTCCCTGGAGGCCGAGATCATTGTCGCAATACCTCCTGCACTTGCCGAATCAATCATCCGCAACCGTGGCTGGCTGTTCCCACTCCCCCCGGTGATGTACGACAAGGTAGTCGCCGCCCGCGGTTAACCCTTCCTAAAGTAATTCACGCTTAAAAACGACAGGACAATTCATGCACGTAGGAACACAGGTTGGCGCACGTGACGACTCGGATTTCGAGGTCTGGACGCAGCTTGGCCTAAAGAACGTCTGCGCAGACCCGCCTGGAAACCCGCACGACTGGACGCTTCAGTCGCTTAAGGACCACAAAGAGAAGGTCGAATCGTTCGGACTCTCGCTGGACATGGTTCAACTACCGCTCAGCTCTCGACCGGTCGAAGAAAACGAGAGCCAGGCCGTCATGCTTGCGCAAGATCCGGAACGTGATCGACAGATAGAGTCCATCCGAAATATCGTCCGCATTGTGGGCGAAGCTGGAATACCCGCCGTCAAATACAACATGAACCTGATCGGCATCCCGCGAACAGAGCGGACCGAAGGCAGGGGCGGATCGTCCAACTCCACGTGGAGATATGCCGAGGCCGATCCGAACCAGGCACACACCCTCGCCGGTGAGGTGTCATCGGACGAGTTCTGGGAGCGGATCGATTACTTCCTGGGTGGTGTGGTTCCCGTCGCAGCCGAGAACAAGGTTCGACTGGCATGTCACCCCCATGACCCGTATACGCCGGACGGTTACATGGGTGTTAACCGCGTACTCGGGACGGTCGACGGCCTCAAAAAGTTCGTCTCAATGCACGAGAACGAGTACCACGGCCTGAACTTTTGCCAGGGCACCGTGTCGGAGATGCTGGACAGTCCCGGAGAAGAGATCTACGACGTGATCCGCTACTTCGGCTCCCGGGAGAAGATCTTCAACGTTCACTTCCGTAATATCCGAGGACGTGTAGGCGATTTTGTAGAGGTATTCCCGGACGAGGGCGATGTCGACATGCTGAAGGCCATCCAGGCCTACAAAGAGGTCGGCTACAAATACATGCTCATGCCGGACCACGTGCCGGACATCTCCGGCCCCAACTCCAGTGGCGTGGCCTTTGCATTCTGCTACGGCTACATCGCTGCCCTCTTACAAGCTGTAAACGCCGAGTGATAATCGGGATTCAGAACTAAACCTCACAATCAAAACCGGTGAGACGCCGGTGAGCCTTGAGTAGGAGAATCATCTTGCGCACTATCGACGCCATGGCCCTGATCCTCAAAAAAGAGGGCATTGAATTTCTAAGCGCCTTCCCGACTACGTCGGTGATCGAGGCCATAGCGGCGACAGGTGTGCGACCCGTGATCTGTCGGCAGGAGCGCGTGGGCGTTCACATCGCAGACGGTTTTGCCCGCGTGACAAACGGTCGCAAGGCGTCAGTCTTCGCCATGCAGTACGGGCCAGGTGCGGAGAATGCCTACCCGGGCGTCGCAACTGCGTTCTCGGATGCCGTCCCGATGCTCTTCCTGCCGCTGGGGCATCCGTCGTCCCGCGAGAGCGTCTCCCCCATGTACAGCTCTCTCGAGAGTTACAGGTCGGTGACCAAGCACATAGAGCGCATTAACTCTCCAGAACGCGCCGGGGCTTCTCTACGACGGGCGTTCTCTGCGATGCGGATGGGCAAGCCTGGTCCCGCCATGCTGGAGATACCGTCCGATATCGCCGAGATGGATGTCGACCCGTCGATCGTGGACAATTACGTTCCGGTCAAAACGGCCATCTCCGCTGCCGACGAAAACGACGTTATGGAAGCGGCCAAAGCTCTGCTCGACGCTAAGCGCCCGTTGGTGCTCGCCGGTCAGGGCGTTTTGTACGCCGAAGCCAGTGCGGAGCTAACCGAGCTTGCTGAGTTGCTACAGATCGCCGTCGCCACCACGATGGCCGGTAAGAGCGCCTTTTCGGAAATGCATCCCCTGTCCGTGGGTTCGGTATCGGAGGTCATGAACGGGGCCGGGCTGGACTACATGCGGGAGTCGGACGTGCTGTTCGGCATCGGAACCAGCTTCACGATCCAGGGCATGGTCACGCCCATCCCGGCAGGGAAGACCCTGATCCATGCCACGAATGATCCTATCGACCTTCACAAGGACTACGACGCCGATATCCCGTTACTTGGAGATGCCCGTCTTGTGCTTCGTCAGATGATCGAGGCCTGCAAAGAGTTGCTATCTACCCGGCAGCGTGAAACGCCAGACACGGCGGGCAGAATCGCCGCCCTGCGATCAGGGTGGTACGGCGAATGGGAGTCGAAGCTCACGTCGGGCGAGTCCCCGATCACGCCGTACAGGGTTCTTGGCGAGTTCATGAACCGAGTCGACCCGTCCGAGGCCATCGTCACCCACGACTCAGGCAGCCCCCGGATGCAGATCATGCCGTTCTATAGGTCAGATGGACCTCGGAGCTACCTTGGCTGGGGCAAGTCGCATGGACTTGGCACTGGACTCGGACTCGTGATGGGCGCCAAGTTGGCTAAACCCGACAAGTTCTGCGTGAACTTCATGGGAGACGCTGCATTCGGCATGACCGGTCTCGACTTCGAGACCGCCGTCCGCTCTAACATCCCCACCTGCACGGTGGTCCTGAACAACGACGACATGGCGGTCGAAGTCCCGCACATGGAGCTATCCAACGATCGGTTCGGCTCGCGTGCGCTCTACGGCCGCTATGCGGACATGGCGCGAGCTATGGGCGGCTGGAGTGAACGGGTCGAGGACCCAGAGGACATCGGTCCAGCGCTGATGCGTGCCCGCAAGGCGACGGAAGAGGGACAGGCCGCTTTGCTGGAGTTTGTGACCAGTAGTGAACAGGCGAAGTCCGGCCTCCGCGCTTTCGCTTGATAGCGAATACCCCAGAGTGACCCGATCCTTCCCTGCATTAAATATCCAGGGAAGGATCGCAGTTTTCACCTGATTTTGGGTGAAAACACGACTAAATACACGCTTTCGCGTAATTTCCGCACCATTGTGTTGAAGAAACACGCATTTCACTCACGATACCCTCTTCCGTATCGCAACGTACGCCGACGAATTTCGTCGGCACGTGACGGATGAATGGCTCATCAAAACGTCGACGTACGTTTTTTTGAATATGGAAACGGACGGATGCCATGAGCAGCCAAACGTCGAGAATCGTATGGATCACCGGGTTTCTTGGAATCATCTTCTTGGGATTCGGGATCATCTGGGGAACCGTCGTATTCGACAGTTTCGAAGTCGTTCCGGATGACTTGGATAGGACGGCCGATCTTGAGGGCACATACACCCTCGTTGACACGCCATTCACTACTCGGCTTCTATCCAACGCCACCGTGGCGAGTCTCGCCGCATCAGGCGGCGGCGGAGCTCTTCTTAGCGACCCGGAGATTGCAGGCTTGCTTGCCAACCCGGCGCTTGGCGACCTGGTGTCGAATCCTGCGGTGCTTGAATTGCTTGCCGACCCGTCAGTGCTTGCACCGTTGGCGGACCCGACGGTCTTAGCGGCGCTCTCAGACCCGTCAGTCCTGGCGGCCGTCGCCGATCCCACGTTACTTCCCGCCCTCATGGCGGCGAATCCCGCGGTTGGTGCACTTCTTATCGATCCTGCCGTTCGCGGTCTTCTCGCATCGGGAGCTGTCGGTGCTCTCCTGACCAATCCTGACCTGATGGCGCTCATCACAAGTCCGGCTCTCGGTGCCGCCCTTGCAAACCCGGTCGTCTCTTCCCTTCTCGCAGACCCGGATGCTCTCGCTCTTGTACTGGACCCACGAACACAGCAGATTCTGGTCAACCCCGCCAACCTGCCGACGGTCGATATTCCGGTACGAGTACACCGTGTGCGTATCGCCGATCGTGTAGAAGGCGACAATTTATACCTTACCGAGACGATCACCACGACAAACCTCGTCGACGGTTCAGACATGGGCCTGCTTGATCCTCGCTTCGGTCCCAGCTCTACCACGCTGGTAGTAGACCGCTCAGACAAGACCTATGTGACGGCGCTGATGGACGAGGGTTCAAAGCGATCAGGCCACTGGGGTCTACCGTTCCACACAGACAAGAACACGGCATACCCGTCGTGGATATCGTTCGCCGGTCAGCCGCTTGACGCGGTGTACGGCGAGACGACTTCGACCAACGGTCTCCAGACCTACACCTACGTAGTGGATGTCGTGAACGTACCTCTGGGAGTCAATGACCCTGCCGGAACAGGGCTCCCTCTGGTGTTTGGCACCCACACCATCGCATTCATCGAGCCCGTCACTGGTGCAGGTGTAGACGCGACCGTGATGGACACGGTCTCCGCGCTGGCACCGGACGGCAGCACCTACCTGCGTATCGCCAACAACCTTGAGTACACGGATGCCTCTGTCGAGGTACTGGTTGACGATATCGACGGCAAGAAGAACCAGATCGTCTGGTTCGGATCATGGCTCCCGATGGGCAGTTCCATCGTGGGTGCGATCCTGCTGTTGGTAGCGATCGGACTGTTCCTCAAGGGCAGGAACCAGATCGCTTAGATAAGGCTTAATCAACAAGAAGACCCGGTGATGTCAGCAACGACGTCGCCGGGTCTTTTTATTTACGGCCTTCCTTAGCCCCGATCTCCGGTGGCCATCTTGTAGGCGTAGTCCAGCGCAGAGATCATGTTGACCTCACTGGCAACGCCCTGCCCTGCGATATCAAATCCTGTGCCGTGGTCTACGGATGTCCTGATGATGGGCAGCCCCACGGTAACGTTGACGCCTTCTTCAAAGGCCACAAGCTTCACCGGTATGTGGCCCTGATCGTGATACAGCACCACGACGATGTCGTATCGGCCATCGATGGCCATTCGGAACACGGCGTCCGGAGATATCGGACCTGTAGCGTCGATGCCCTCGGCACGCGCATCCTCTACCGCCGGAGCGACTTCCTGAGCCTCTTCAACGCCAAACTGCCCGCCGTCTCCGGCGTGCGGATTGAGACCTGCAACAGCTATGCGTGGGCTTTCGAACCCCATCTGCTTCAAATGCTCATACCCAGCACGAATAGTGTCAAGAATCCGATCTCTTTTGACCCGTTTGACGGCCTCTTCAAGCGTGACGTGGGTGCTGACGTGGATGACTCGTAGCACATCAGAACCCAGCACCATGAAGTACTTCTTTGTGCCCGTAAGCGATCCGAGAAGGCCTGTGTGGCCGTCGTACATGTGACCGGCCAGGCGCATGGCTTCTTTGTTCAAGGGAGCGGTGACGATGGCCGATATTCGCTTGTCTATCGCCAGTTGTGCGCTGTGAACAACGTATTCGTAAGCCGCGTTGCCTGTGTACGGGTCCACCTTACCTATGGCGACACGGGCCGGGTCGCAATTAGCGATGTCTATAACCGGGATGACACGATCACCGACGGCGGCGGCCTCTTCCGGGGCCTCGATCGCGGCAACGGTCCACCCCGGCGCCCAGCGCTTCGCAGCCTCCGCAACTATCCGGGCGTCGCCAATTACCAGTGGGGTTGATCGCCCCAGAGCTGCCTCATTTGGAAACGCTTTCGCCGTGACCTCAGGCCCGACTCCGGCAGGGTCTCCGAGGGTGATTGCGAGGATGGGTTTGCTCACGCTGAGACACATCTTTCTATTACAGATAACTTATGGATTTCCAGAAAGGACCGGTTAACTCAGGTAGTCGATCACCTTGACCAGGACATCTTCCTGCCCGAACGCCCCGGCCTTTGTCACGACGCGCACGCCATCAAGCAATCCGCCATCTATGCTTCCTGCCGGAACTCCGGGTAACGGCTCATCGTGCAGCACGATACCAGCGGAGCCGACCGCCCTGAGCGACGACTGTGCGGTGTCCCCGCCGATTATCACGAGCGCACCCGGACGCGTTCGGCGTACGACTCGATAGCAGATAGCACCAAGTTCCCTGACAAGGCGTGTACGCGTCTTTTCATCACCTGCATCGGGCGCATCTACACGCAAGAGTGAGACCGCAGCATGTTGGCCGGACGACAGGGCATCCACAATCCGGGCAACTGCTGAATCCCGTGTCGTTTGCTCCGTGTCCTCAGACAATAGGTCAGCCGGGTCGATCTGCAACCAGTCCACGGCATTCTCACCAGCCACAAACTCCAGTTGGTGTTCCGTCACGCTTCTCTGACTGCCGGACACGATGAATACAGGTGTGGCAGGCTCTGATGTTGGCTCAGGTATGTCCGTACTTTGTGCGAGAGATCGAGAGAGAGCCGTCGTGATGCCTGCCGAGCCAGACAGAACGATGTTCTCATCTGCATTGGTACTAGCGGCAACAATAAGCGCCAGGTCGTCGTCGGTCTCCGCATCGCATACAACCAACACCGGAGGGTCATCCATCAGCCCGGAAATCAACTCGCCCAAAGCGCCGCCCCGGACGTCCTCAAGGCTTATCGATGCAGGGCTTATACCGGTATTCAGCTCCACTAGCTCTGATATCTCACTTGACGCCACCGGAGACAACGGGTCCTGACCGACCTCGGAATCGGCGAGCGGGACGCTGTTCACGCGCACCTCCCCTCCGACCACGGTTCGGCCCATCGCAGGAAACGATGGAGCGATCAACGCCAGTCTCGGGCCAGACCACTCACCCTGTTTCTCTATGTCACGCGGATCGGACGGGTCCGGGGTCAACCCGGCACGAGCTTCCATACCGGCATGGCCTCGCAGCGTGGAGTCGATCTTGTTGACCAACAGCGTGAACCCGGCAGCACGAAGCTCCTGCGCCGCCCTGGCCGCTTTGTCAAAGACCGGGAACCTGTCCGCATGACGCGTATCTATGTTGAGAGAAAGAATTCTGTGGGCCCGGGCTGCATCGTCCGGTACAACGCCGAATACCGACACATAGGTTGATATCCCGGCGGCGGCAAACGGCGCAGCTGCATCCAGGGCTCCGGTAAGGTCATCGGCGTATATGCCGATGCGGGGTATCGAATCCTGAGGGTTCACCACAGTGGGTTATCGACCCGTGAATTCCGGCTTCGTCTTGTTGACAAAGCCGTCCGTGCCGATTTTGAAGTCCTCGGAATCGAACGACCTGAACTGTGCTCCACCCGGAGCATTGGTATCCACGCCATCCAGAGAAGGATTACTCAACAGCGTTTCGAGGATCTCTTTATGCGCTGCATGAGACACCGGAGAAAGGGTTGCCATTCGTTTTGCCAGCCCGTAAACATCGTTGTGTAGCTCTTCCTGCTCCACAACACGGGTCAGAAGCCCCATACCGAGTGCGGCCTCATGCCCAATAATCTCCCCGCTAAGAACTACATACGCAGCATTGGCGTGTCCCGTGATCGCCACGAAACGTCGCATTTCCCCGAACCCGGCCACAACGCCAATTCGTGCAACCGGAACGCCGAACCGCGATCCCGGCGCAGCGATGCGGATGTCCGTGCACGACGCTAGCTCCAAGCCGCCCCCAACGCACACGCCCTCGATCATCGAGATAGTCGGAACGCTCAGGCCTGCGACTTTCTCTAGCGCTCCTTCAAACACCTCGGCATATTTGATCGCCGATTGCGAGTCGTGGCGGCTAGCTTCAAAATCACCGATATCGGCCCCGGCCGAGAACGCACGTCCTCCCGCCCCACGGAATACGATTACCCGTACGCCTCGGTCGTTCTCTAGCTCGTCAAGGCGTATCGTGAGTTCGCTCCACATTTCCAGCGATATGGCGTTCATCTTGTCCGGTCGGTTCAGAATCACCGTTGCGACCGGGCCATCACGTTCGACCAGGATTGTTTTTTCGGACATCGGTAAGCTGGTGTTCCTTTCCTTTGATGTTCTGGTGGTCTTCTGGGCCATCCGGTCTTGAACCGGTTGCGTATCGTTTTCTCAAACTGGTCTGCAATTATGCAACCGGAATCCGGCGGAGTCTTAGTTTTTGAAGCCGGTTGTCCGCGGGAGGATACATGTGACTAAACGTGTCGCAATCAGCGGGGCCTCGGGCCTTGTGGGAAACGCCCTGTCTTTCGCCTTGCGCGCGCGTGGTGATGGGGTGACGCGTCTGGTCCGCAGGGTGGCAGCGCGTACAGGCGATGAAGCGATGTGGGATCCCGTATCGGGCCGCATTGATTCGGACGTGCTTGAAGGGCACGATGCCGTCGTTCACCTCGCCGGCGAACCGATCGCCAGTTGGCGATGGGGCGACGATAAGAAAGAGCGGATTCGGTCCAGTCGAGTCGACGGTACCCGAGTTCTGGCTACAGCCGTGGCGAAGTTGGATCAACCTCCCGCCGTCATGGTCTGTGCGTCGGCAGTTGGGTACTACGGGAATCGACCCGGGGAGCAGTTGGACGAATCGTCCGAGCCGGGAGACGGGTTTCTTGCCGAAGTGGCGGAGCAGTGGGAAGCCTCATGTTCGCCCGCCACAGAAGCAGGGATCAGGGTTGTGAACGCCCGACTTGGCGTTGTGGTGGATCGTGACGATGCGTTGATAGCTCGACAACTTCCACTTGCGCGTATCGGGTTAGGCGGGCACGTCGGAAACGGGAAACAGCACATCAGTTGGGTCGCCATCGAGGACGCAATCGGGGCGATCTTGCACGCAATAGACACCCCGAATATCTCAGGACCCCTAAATGTGACGGCGCCGAATCCTGTGACCAACAAATATTTTGCACGTGCACTGTCACGAGCCGTCGGTCGACCTGCCCTGGGATGGATGCCCGGACTACTGGCGAAGTTAGTATTCGGCGAAATGGGGCGCGAGTTGATCCTCACCGATCAGGACGTGCGACCGAGCCGACTCCTAGAATCCGGGTTCGAGTTCGCCCACCCGGAAGTGGAGTCGGCACTTCAAGCGGCGCTCAGGGCGAGCTAGGTGACTGCCGTAGGGTCGTAATTTCGTACGCCCTAGAACCCCATCGTGAACCCGTTAGCTGGCTTCGCCTGCCATCCGTCGAAGCACGAAGTTGAGCACACCGCCGTGACGGTAGTAGTCCCACTCGACCCCGGTGTCGATACGCATAGTGGCGTCAAACTCGGTCACATCACCGCTGTCCGTAGTTGCGCTGACATGCACCGTCTGTCGTGGGGTGAACTGACCCTCAATGCCTGTGATAGCGAACGTCTCTCGACCGGTCAGCCCCAGTCCATCTGCGCTATCGCCATCCTGGAACTGGAGCGGTAGTACGCCCATCCCGATCAGGTTACTTCGGTGGATTCGCTCGTAACTCTCGACGATGGTCGCACGAACACCTAGTAGCGCCGGTCCCTTTGCCGCCCAGTCTCGTGAGCTGCCGGTCCCGTATTCACGACCGCCAAGTACGATCAGGGGCACACCCTCATCTTCGTACTTCATCGCCGCTTCAAACACCCGCATCTCTTCGCCATCCGGCAAGTGGAGAGCCCAATCGCCCTCACGTCCCGGCGTCATCTGGTTTCGCAAGCGAATGTTCCCGAACGTGCCACGCACCATCACGTTGTGATTCCCACGACGTGCGCCGTAAGTGTTGAAGTCACGCCGCGGGATGTCGTCGCCCAGTAGCATTTGTCCGGACGGTGCACTCGGCGGGATACTTCCGGCGGGCGAGATGTGGTCGGTCGTCACACTATCTCCAAGCCTCAGAAGCACACGTGCACCGGATATGTCTTCGGCCGGCGGCGCATCGGCCGGCATACCGTCGAAGAACGGCACACGCTGTGCGTAGGTGGAACCCGGGTCCCATGAGAACTGGACGCCCTCAGGAACCGGCAAAGCCTTCCACGGCTCTGAGCCCTCGAAAACGCCGTCATAACCCGCAGCGAACTGATCTGGAGTTACCCCTCCATCGACCGCGTCAGCGATCTCGTTCTGGGACGGCCAGATGTCTTTCAGGTAGACCTCTTTGCCATCGGTACCGAAGCCAAGGGGGTCACGAACAAGGTCGACATCGACCCGCCCCGCAAGCGCATAGCCCACAACCAGCATCGGCGACGCTAGGTAGCTTGCCTTGACCTGCGGGTGAACCCGGCCCTCAAAATTTCGGTTTCCGCTCAGCACGCCTGCGACCGTGAGGTCGTTGTCGTCGATCGCCTGTGCGACCGATGCTGGAAGCGGTCCGGAGTTGCCGATGCAAGACGTGCAGCCGTAACCGACCGTGTTGAACCCTAGTTCATTCAGGTCTTTTGTCAGGTCAAGTGCGTCCAGGTAGCCGGTAACGACCTGCGAACCGGGGGCAAGACTTGTCTTCACCCAGGGCTTGCTCTGGAGTCCCCTGGCTAGAGCGTTGCGGGCAAGTAGTCCAGCTCCAACCATCACATAGGGGTTGGAGGTGTTGGTACAACTTGTGATGGCGGCGATTGCGACGGCAGCGTCGCCGACCTCAACCTGCGCACCGTCCATGTCCACCGTCACGCCATTTCGGAAGGGTGCATCCATGCCGGTTTCACTTGAACGTTCGCCCTCAGGGAAAGCGTCAAAGAAGTTCTCTTCGACGCCGCTGAGGACCACCCGGTCCTGTGGACGTCGAGGTCCGGCCAGGCTGGGCTCTATTGAACCAAGATCTATCTCAACAATCGCTGTGTAGTCGGGGTCGGGCGTGTCTGAGCCGTAGAACAGGCCCTGTGCCTTGTAATAGGCCTCTGCGATACCGGCCTCGTCGGCCCGGTTCGTCAGTCGAAGGTACCGAAGTGTCTGTTCGTCCACCGGGAAGAATCCGGCCGTTGCGCCATACTCCGGCGACATGTTGGCGATGGTGGCCCGGTCTGCCACCGGTAGTGCTGCGAGTCCGGGACCGAAGAACTCAACCAGCTTCTCGACCACGCCGTGCGCACGAAGCGTCTCGGTAACGGTCAGTACGAGGTCGGTTGCGGTCGTACCTTCCGGCAGCGAACCCGTCAAGCGAACGCCTATAACCTCTGGAACCAGCATGTAGTAGGGCTGTCCCAGCATCACGGCCTCTGCCTCTATACCGCCGACGCCCCAGCCAAGTACGCCAAGGCCGTCGATCATAGTCGTGTGGGAGTCCGTCCCGATGCATGTGTCCGGGTAGGCCACGCGCCCGTTTTCGCCTTCATCGATCAGGACGGACGGCGACAGGAACTCAAGGTTCACCTGGTGGACGATGCCTGCGCCCGGGGGAACAACCCGGAAGTTGTCGAAGGCTTCCTGTGCCCACTTGAGAAGCAAATAACGTTCCTGATTGCGTTCGAACTCACGTTCAATGTTCATGGCGAGCGCGCCTTCTGTGGCGAAGTAGTCGACCTGCACCGAGTGGTCGATAACCAGATCGGTCCGGATGATGGGATTCACCACGGACGGGTCTCCGCCTGATTCGGCAACGGTGTCCCGCATGGACGCAAGGTCGACAACACAGGGGACCCCGGTGAAGTCTTGAAGCACTACACGGCCGGGGAGATAAGGAACCTCTCGGCTGGGCGTAGATTTAGATGTCCACGAAGCTACAGTCTCGACATCTGAGATCTCTGCCACCCCGCCATCAGCCTGCCGCAACGCGTTTTCCAACAGGATACGGATGCTGAACGGCAGCTTGTCGATATCGACTACGCCCTGCTCTTTCAAGGCCGCAAGTCGGTAGTAAGTGAGCTCGCCAGAGGGGGTCTGCAGAGTCGCCCGTGCATCGAAGGGGCCGTTGCCGTTCGCCATTCACTATCCATTCTGTAAGTGTTCGTCGTATGACGTGCGCGGTAGACACCGGCCGACATTTTTAATTTGCGTGCGGCAACTGTACCAGTGGATCAAGGCATCTGGTCCAATCTGGCGACTCTATGCTCCAGGACCAGCGACGCGATTTTCGGCCGATCGCGGTTTCGCTACAGGCCCTCTCGCGTTGTAGCATCCCGGCACGGCTCACATTTCTGGCAACTCCACACCACAGCACACCATTCAGGATGCACATGAGCGTCGAATCGACCGGTCTGAATCTGATAAACGGACTGCGGGTCGTCGAATTAGGCCCCGGGCTTGCGGGGGCGGTGTGTGGTCAGTCTTTCGTCGAGGCCGGTGCCGAAGTGAGCCGGACGTCGAGCGATGTTGAAGGCAACAACGTATGGCTCGCCGTCAATCACGGGAAACAGAATCCTGCCATCACGACCGATTCAGAGCAGCCTCTGAGGGAGGCGGACCTGATTGTGATCGACACAACTCCGGCCGGTGCGACCGCGGCACGGGGCTTGATCGAACAGGCCCTATCACACAATCCGAAGGCGCTGATCGTCGTAATCACGCCGTTCGGCCTCACTGGCCCGGACGCCGATTTCACCGGCGGCGATCTCGTCACCTTCCACGCATCCGGCATGGGACGGCTGTTAATGGGTCAGGTCGAAGACACGGAGGCCGAACCTCCGGTCCGTGCAGCCGGGGATCAATCGGCATTCGTCGCCGGGGTCACGGCCGCATGTGCCGCCATGCTTGCGCTCGCCGGAGACCAGCCGGTGGACGGCGAACTAATCGATGTATCAACGCAAGAGGCTCTGGCCTGTATGGCGATCCGAGAGATGGCTGCTCCCGCATACGGTGCGCCCTCTCAGGCACGTAAGCGTGACGGCGATGGCAACGGTTCCACGGTCAGCATCATCCCGGCATCGGACGGATTTGTAGCGATCTCACCACGAGAAGAGCGGCAATGGAAGTCTTGGCTCGAGGTAATGGGCGACCCGGAATGGGGTCATGAGCAACGATTTGCGACCAAAGCAGACCGTGGGACCAACTGGGGCGCGCTGCATGCCTTAATCAGTGAGTGGAGCTTCACCCACCCGAAACAGTGGATCTACGAGACGGCACAGGACGCGCACGTGCCGTCGTTCCCGCTGGCGACCCCGGGCGATCTTCTTTCGTCGCCGCAGTTGCTGCACCGCGGTTTCTTCACAGAGTTCCAGCACCCGACCGCGGGCAAGATTCGTATACCCGGCGCACCATACAAGGTTCACCGAACCGCCGTTACAAAGCAGGCACGCCCTAATTCCACGACTCCAAAAATCCCAGAAACAGCCCCCCCGATCAAGAGCCCTCTAAAAGGGGTCAAAGTTCTGGACCTGAGCTGGGTAATCGCCGGGCCGACCAGCACGAGATATCTGGCAGCGCTTGGGGCCGACGTGATCAAGGTCGAGACGACAGGCCGGGCCGATCCCGGACGGGCTTCCGAACTGCACGCCGTACTGGGTAAATCCAAGCGCGGCATTACTCTGAACCTGAAGCACCCGGATGCCACCAAGATCGCTCACCGACTGGTCGAGCAGTGCGATGTTGTGGTGGAGAACTTCGCCACCGGGGTGCTAGATCGTCTTGGACTTGGATACGAGGCGTTAAGTGAGACGCGCGCCGATATCATCCTTCTCTCGGCCTCCGGGCTTGGGCGCACCGGACCGGATGCCAACCGTGTCGCTTATGGGACTCTCATCCAGTGCTACACCGGGTTCGCCAGTCTCAATGGCCCACCCGGCGCATCACCACGCGTCGGGTGGGCCTGGGCTGATCCCCTTTGCGGGCTACGTATGGCCTTCGCCATCGGCGCAGCGTTGAAGCATCGGACAAACACCGGAGAGGGAGGTCATATCGACTTCTCCATGGTGGAGTCGCTGCTAACGACCATGCCCGGGCCTCTGGTCGAGCACCAGTTGGGTGAGTCAACTTCCTGGCCTATGGGAAACCATAAGACGGATGTTTCTCCCCACGGGGTATACCGATCCAGTGGATCGGATCAGTGGGTTGCGATCAGTGCGTCGTCGGATAGCGAATGGGCTGCGTTGTGTGGGCTTGTTCCAGGATTAAGCGGTCGGACTGGCGACGTATTCGACGTGCGATATCGGTATGCCGAGCGAATAGACGCGGCGATTACGGCGTGGACTTCAAGCCAATCTGCCAGGGAAGCCACCGTCGCCCTTCAAAACGCCGGAGTGTCCGCTGCGCCCTCCCCTGATTCCACCGAGATGTTCCGTGATCCCCACCTGCAAGAGCGCGGGTTCTACGCAACGTCTCCAGATATGGATGGAGCGAGCCGCGGACTTCCGGGCTTACCGTGGCGATGGCCGAACGGCGAACGGTCTACGCAGACGCCAGCGCCCGAATTGGGAGCCGATACGGACGCCGTACTATCAAGTGTACTTGGCATAAGCGATGCGGAGATCGCCGCGTTACGTGATGACGGGGCGCTGACTTAGCAGCGCGCAATAATTCGTCCAGGTAGGAACAGGGCCTCTCCCGTCTCCACTGCCACAGTTATCGGGAATAAACGGTACAACGAGGAAGAAGTTCTTGATTTTGTCCTGTAAACGCCACTTCAAGTCAGATGGAACCGGGGCGATATAAGTTCTACCTATCGTCTCACTGGGTCCACTGACGTGCCCCCTTGGGCGTTTCCGAGCGGTCTAGGTGACTGTGACTAGCCCCTCCTGAGGAGGGGCTAGTACTCGCCTGCCTGGTACAGCTCTTCCAGTCGTTCCGCATCCTCCAACGTGGGGTCTGGGAACGGCTCGCCCTTCTTCCGTAATGCGCCCGTGAACTCCGCCGGTCGCTTCTCGTTGAACGCATTCCGGCCCTCTTCGCCGTCCATAGTCGTCTGGATAAGAAGCGTGTTCATCAGCGTCTGCACTTGCCACGCCGTGTCCACGGGAGCCTCGCGGAATCGAATCACGAACTCTTTCATCATCCGTACAGCTACCGGAGGCATGGACGCCAGCCGGTGTGCGAGTTCGTCGGCGCGATCCATCAGCTTGGTGTGAGGGACTACTTCGTTGATCAGGCCGATGCGAAGGGCCTCTTCCGCGCCGAACGGTTCATCCATAAGCAGGATCCGCATGGCGTCTGCGTAGTTCACCTGCCGCGTGAGAAGCGTCGCACCCGGTCCGTTGCCGACCCAGCCCTGGGACAACAGTGCGAACTTAAAGCGGGCGTGCTCTTCACATGCAATTCGGATATCGGTCGAGCCCAGAACCAGATAAAAACCCGCTCCGGCGGCCCACCCGTTCACGGCCGCTACTACCGGTTTCCAGATCTGTGGGTAATGGTCGCCCATGCGTCCATCTACGCCTGTATTTGCGCCGTTCACCGTTCCGGCCAGCGGCCAGTAAGTGCGCTGCATCCTGAGCCGTTCACGTTCCTCGTCGGTGACATCTGGTCGAGGGGCGAGATTGTGCCCGGCGCAGAAATACTTGTCGCCATCGCCGGTCAGCACGGCCGCACGAACGTCACGATCCTCCCAGACCTCTTTCCACGCCTCCGAAAGCTGGTCAGATGAAGCCTTGTCCAGGATGTTCGCCTTGTCCGGGTTACTGATGGTGATGTAAGCGATCTTGTCGCGCTTCTCGTAGATGATTCCCATGCTTGCGAGTTCCTCTGGCTTCGAGTCCGAAGATATTCGTTCCGGGTCAGGGCATTGTGCGTTTATCCGTTGGGATACGTTGTAACATCGTCCGCCGTTAACGACAGCATCTTCTCCCTGATATATCGGGGACTAATCAGGCATCACCTCCTACTTGAACTCCTCCAACATCCGATACCGCCTCGCACGACGAACGCCGTTCTTCTACGGCTGGGCGATATTGTTCTCGGCCGGCGCGGCAGTGATCGTTCGTAATGCGGCCGCGGCTTTGACGCTTGGCGTGTTCATGTTCCCGATGTCCGAGGATCTTGGCTGGAGTCGGACGCTCCTGGCGGGGTCTGCAAGCGCAGGCGGGATCGCAGCGATGTTCGCTGCACCGTTATCGGGGTATCTGGTCGACCGATACGGGCCACGCGCCGTCCTTCTTGGTGCAGCGGCCTTGCTGGGGTTAACCACGATGGCTATCGGCTGGTGGATCACGCCTATCAGCTTCTACATCCTGTTCGGTATCGGGCGGGTCATCTTTGCTGCGCCGATACAGATCGGGACCGGGACGGTGGTCTCACAGTGGTTCATCCGCCGACGTGGTCGTGCCAACGGCCTTCTCGGCTCCACGCACTCTGTAGGCATGGGTTTCATGCCGTTCTTTGCGCAGATCCTGATCAACACAGTCGGCTGGCAACAGGCGTGGTTCTGGCTTGGAATCACCGTATGGTTGGTCGCCCTGGCCCCCCTCTGGTTCCTCATGATCTCCCGTCCAGAAGACGTTGGGATGCTGCCTGATGGCGATGGAGATATCGTCGAAATCTCATCCGATGTCGATGAAAGTTCAGAGTCCAGCCTCCAGGCGAACAACGAAGCGGAAGGCTGGGCCCTAAAGGACGCAATTCGTACTCCCGCACTGTGGATAGTCGGATTCGGCGGGGGGTTGCTGTTCTTCGTCCACGCGAGCGTAAACATCCACCAGGCTGCATTCCTGCGGGACCAAGGCATCGACGCCACGGTCGCAGCGGCGGCGTTGACTTCGCTGGCGGCCGGTTCCGCGGTGGGCGCCATCTTCTGGGGTATCGTCGCCGAGCGCATACCCGTCAGATTCGCGTACGCGCTGGTTGCCCTGTTCATGGGAGGGGTCGCCCTTTTGTTCCTGATCGTGGACAACACCGCCCTGGCCTTTATCGTCGCCACGCTGTTCGGTTTTGGCCTGGGTGGGTTGCTTGTTGTTCCATCCGTCATCGTTGCTGACTACTTCGGTCGAAGGTCTCTGGGCACCGTACGCGGCTTCATCGAGCCGTGGGTAGGTGGAGGACAGGCTGCCGGTGCGCTTGGCGCTGGGATGATCTTCGACATGACCGGCGACTATCGGGCGGTATTCCCGGTGCTAACGGCATTCGCAATCGTCTCCGCCACTTTGATCCTGTTCACCCCCGCGCCGGGCAAACCTCCAGTAAGAGACATTTCGACAGGGGAGTCGGACACAAACGACCTCGCGGTTTCCGACGACTGATCACGGACATCTGTTGCCCGGGGCTGCCTGTGGGATTAGGCTTGTGCCTCCGCTGGAATCCCGGGTTTTCCGGACACGCAAGCCAGTTCGGCACCAGATCAGGAGTCTCCAAAGATGACGACAGAGGGTCTCACCGCTCGCTCGATGGTCGATCACATCGCAGCACAAGGCGTAACGCACATGGTGACGTTGCCCGACAGCGAGACTAACTTCATGTACGACAACATGACCGAAAGCGGCATGGAGGTCGTCCAGATCTCCCGAGAGGGTGAGGCAATTGCGATCGCCGCTGGTCTGTGGATCGCCAACCAAAAGCCGGCCATCATGATCCAGAACTCGGGACTATTCGAGTCTGGAGATGCGCTCCGCGGACTGGGTATCGGCATCGACCTCCCGCTTGTCATGTTCATCGGCTATCGCGGATACACCCGCCACGGCGACACCCCGGACAGCGCAGCACAGTTCCTTGAGCCCTTCTTGCACACGTGGCAGACGCCGTACTGGATCATTGAGACGGACGCCGAGTTGGGCCGCATCGAACTGGCCTTTGAGAAGGCCGTAGAAACTTCCAAGCCGGTGGCCGTACTGATCGGTGCGGAATACGTGAGCGTCTAAGGCTCCTACCCGGCGTCATTGCCGCACCAATTTTCTCCCTCACCCGCAACTTCTCCCGCGGGGAGAGGGAGTGAACGGACGCGTTCCACTTCTAGGTGAATCGCCGCACGGAGCCTCCCTTCTCCCAACGGGAGAAGATGCAGGATGAGGGAGAAGTTCTTGCCCTCAAACTCTTTCCCATGCCCCAAACCCTCTCGCGCGACGCATTTCGCAAGTCGTCCAACTTCATGAAACTGCTCGCTCGTCCTCTCGAGCGCGCCATGTTTGAGCACGAGTTTGAAGGGGGAGCCGGAGAGGCCGTAGTTGATGAGTTAAGCGCGTTCCAGAACTCTGATGGCGGGTTTGGAAATGGCATCGAGCCGGATGTCTGGATGCGAGAGTCATCGCCCCTCACGACCACGGTGGCGATGCAATACATCAGTGCGATGGGATTGCCCGCCGATCATGCACTTGTAACCGGTGCGATCGCTTATTTGATAGATAGCTACGACGAAAAGCGGGCTGGCTGGGACAAGGTGTCGTGGGAGGTTGAGGACGCACCTCACGCTCCGTGGTGGAACTTCAGCCCGAAGCTTGAAGGGCCGTTCGAGTCCGCCGGATGGGGCAACCCGGCGGCCGAGATAGTCGGCTATCTGCACGAATACTCGTCGCTCGTACCTGACGAGTTTCTTGAGAAGGTCCATGCACAGGCGGCAGAGAACTTTTCGTCCCTGACAGACAACGTCGAGATGCACGTTCTTCTCTGTTATCTCCGACTTCACGAACGGTCCGACAGCGACATGGCCAGCACAATGCAAGATTGGCTCATTACTGCCGCCAGCACCCTGGTCACCACCGATCAGTCGGCTTGGAAGTCGTACCACACTTCACCAACATGGCTCGCACCAACACCTGACTCGCTGCTAGCAAAAAGCCTGAGTCCGGCCCTTGAGCCATATCTCGACTATCTAGTCGAATCTCAAACAAACGACGGTAGTTGGCAGCCGTTCTGGAGTTGGGGCGATCAGTACGCCCACGCGTGGGAAGTCGCCAAACGCCAGTGGGCCGGCCACCTGACCTTGATAAATCTTCGATCCTTTGCGGCCTATGGTCGTCTGGAGAGTGCCTAAAACCTGAAGATAAACATGGACTGATTTATGATTCCGGGTTATCGTCCCGGCATCCCACTTAAGACAACTCAGACGACCAACCTTGAGATGCGTCTGAACACAGGAGAGACCGATGATCGAGTACCAGGATGTCGCTAACGCAATTCAGCGAGAACGCGGAGATGCCGTAGTAGTGACCGCCATGACCCAGACCAAATTTTGGAAGACGACGTCTGACCGACCAGAGTTGGACATACCGACAAACAACTCGATGGGGAAAGTGTCATCGATCGCATTTGGCATTGCGCTCGGCGCTCCGGACCGCAAGGTGATCGCCATGGACGGCGACGGCAGCCTGATCATGAATCTTGGCAGCCTGATAACCGTCGGGAACAAGTCGCCCAAGAACTTCGTCCACATCGTGTACGACAACGGCGTCTACGCCATCACGGGAGGCCAGCCCATTGCCGGAGCCGGCAATATTGATTGGCCGGCGATTGCCATGGGCAGCGGTTACAAAGCCGCCTACTCGTTCGAAGACACCGAAGAGATGGCGACCGAGATGCCACGCATCATGGCCGAAGAAGGCCCGATTCTGATCAGAGTCCAGGTGAAGCCGGTGATCACGACGAACCTCGGCGTCATCCAGACCTGGGAATCAAACGCCGTTATGCCACGACAGATGCGCACTGTGAAGGCGGAACTGGGAGCGAGCTGATCGACAAATGGCAGACAAGTGAGAAGAACTTAAGGACTTTCGGGTTGTTTGCCACGTCCCGAACACATCTCTGTGAGCTGCAGGTCAGCCCACCAACTTCTCCACCTTCACGGCGCAGGCCTTGAACTCTGGCGTCTCTGTGATGAAGTCGTATGCGTCGTTCGTCAGGATGTTGGTGGGGGCGGTCTCCGGGTGGGCGAACGCCATGAATATGGCTCCCCTTGGGGATCGGTCGGTCACCTTGGCGTGCACATCCAGCGAACCGCGCCGTGACGACACCCGGACGACTTCGCCATCTTCGATCCCCAGTGCGTCTGCATCAGTGGGATTGAGCTCCGCCATCTCATGCGGCACCAACTGCTCAAAACCCTTCGCCCTGCCCGTCTGCGTCCCCGTATGATAGGTCGAGCGTCGACGTCCTGTGGTCAGGAACAGCGGGTAGTCGTCGTCGGGTTCTTCAACCGGAGGAATGTGGTCGACCGGGGCGAACTGGCCGGGCATTCCTGAGTCCATCTCATCCTGGTGAAGGAACACAGTGCCCGGGTGGTCAGGCGTTGGGCAGGGCCACTGGATTCCGCCCTCTTTATCAAGCCGTTCATATGAAATACCGCTCAAGATCGGTGCCAGCGCGGCGACCTCGTCCCAGACATCGGATGGCGTCTGAAGCTGTTGTGGCACACCCATATACTCGAACAGGTCCAGCAGTATCCGCCAATCAGATCTTGCCTCACCCGGCGGATCGACCGCTTTGCGGACTCGCTGCACACGACGCTCAGAGTTAGCAAATGTCCCGTCCACCTCTGCGAAGGCCGCTGCTGGCAGCACCACATCGGCCAGCCGGGCCGTGTCGTTCATAAATATGTCCTGCACCACCACGAACTCCGCCGCCTCAAGCGCCTTCTTGCTATGCCCGCTGCAGGGATCCGAAACGACCGTGTTCTCGCCCATTATGAACACGGCCTTCACCTCGCCCTTGACCATCTGGTCGAGCGCCGTGATCTTGGTGATGCCACGTCGCCTCGGTAACGGCGTCCCCCAGGCCTTCTCGAACTTCTCCCTGACCTCAGGGTTTTCGATCTTCTGGTAGCCCGGCAGGTCTGTCGGCAATGCGCCCATGTCCGATACACCCTGGACGTTGTTCTGGCCTCTCAGCGGATTCACGCCGGCGTTCTCCCGGCCAAAGTTTCCGCACAGGAGAGCAAGGTTGCCCACGGCCTGCACGTTGTGCGTCCCGCACGAGTGTTCCGTGATGCCAAGCGTGTAGCAGATAGATGCCTTTGGGGACGCGGCTGCGTACTCACGAGCGGTTGCGATTATTTGTTCCGCAGGGACCCCGGATATTTCCGACGAGAACTCCGGCGTGTACATCTCCAGGTGCTTTGAGAGGGCCTCGAAGCCTTCCGTGCGGTGTGAGACATACTCGGCGTCGTAGAGCTTCTCTTTGATGATCACGTGGGCCATGGCGTTCAGCACTGGAATGTCGGTGCCAATCTTGAGTTGCACGTGCCGGTTGGCCCATTTGGTGAGTTCGATCTTCCGTGGATCTATGACGGTCAGTTTGGCACCGTTCCGCACTGCCTTTTTCATACGGAGCGATATGACTGGGTGGGCCTCCGTGGTGTTCGACCCGATCACGAGGATCATGTCCGCGCCGGCGATCTCCTCGATCGAGTTGCTCATCGCTCCCTTGCCAACCATGACCGCCAGACCGGCGACCGTGGGGGAGTGTCAGGTGCGTGAACAGTTGTCGATGTTGTTGGTCCTGAGCGCCACCCGTGTGAATTTTTGGGCCAGATAGTTGGACTCAGACGTCGTCCGTGCCGAACTCCAGAACACCAGCGAGTCGGGGCCGTCGACTTCCCGGTAATGCTTTAGTTTGTCCGTGACCAGCGTGAGCGCTTTGTCCCAGCTTGCCGGTTCGAACTCGCCATCCGAGTTCTTTATGAGCGGAGTCGTCAGGCGTTCATCGCTATTGATGAAGTCCCACGACCCGAACTGTCCCTTAACGCATAGCGATCCCAGGCTGGGTGCGGAGAAATCAGGTTCTGATCCGACCAGCTCGCCGTTCTGCGTGATCAGGTTGATACCGCATCCGACGCCACAGTAGGGGCAGATGGTGGGCGTTCGATCTACCGATGTCGCCGGTCCAAGCGTGACCTTGTCTCCAGAGGGAGCGGGGATGTTTATCTGGATTTCCGGTTTTGCTTCAGGTTCCGGCTCCAATTCTGGTGTCTCTTGCCAGACCATTGGTGCTGGCACAAGTGAGTCCGACATTTTGCGATTGCTGAGTGCGCCGGTAGGACAGGTGTTCACGCACTGGCCACAGAAGGTGCAAGGGCTCTCCATGAGCAGGTTGTCGAACTTGCTGAAGATGGAGACGTCCTGGCTGCGCCCGGAAACGGTTATCGCAGAAGCCTGCTCCCAGTCGTTGCAGATATTGGTGCAGCGGTAGCAGGCGATACACAGATCGTAATCGCGCTTAATGAACGGGTTAGGATCTTCCGCTTTGACCCGTCGTTCAAGAGGATTGAATGCGTCATGCCTAGCGTCGTACTCACGCACCGCCGCCTGAAACTCATGGTTGCCAAGGGCTCTCGCCTGACCGATCTTCGCCGGGTCTTCTATCTCAGACAGCAGCATTTCAAGCAGTGTTTTGCGGTACTCCACGATCTCTGGAGTATGCGTCCGTACGCTCATGCCCGGTTCGGAGAACGCCGTACACGACGCCACCGTCTCGGTACGACCGTTGACCTCAACCTCGACCAGGCACATACGGCAGGTGCCCTGTGGATCCAGTCGGTCGTCGTAACAAAGAGTGGGCACGCTCGCTCCGGCGTCGCGCAGCACCGCCAGCACCCGTCCACCGGGGCGGTTCGGAACGGTTACCCCGTTTACGTCGATCGGGGCTTCGGTGGCTACGGAAGTCATACGTCGGAGAGTTTCTTCCTACCGTGCGATCGGATGTGATCCGGGTTGTCGAGAATCAGGTCCCTAGAACGCCGACAATCTGGCCATCATCGTTCAGATCGATATCAAATGCGTTCGGCTTCGATGGCAAACCCGGGAGTGTCATTATCTCACCCGCCAGTGTGACGATCTGGCGAGCGCCCGCGGATATCCGGAGTTCCTGTATCGGTAGTACGTGACCGGTGGGCACATTCCGGAGGCGTGCATCGGCTGAGACCGACAGGTGGGTCTTGGCCATGCAGATCGGGAACTTCCAGCCGTTTGCCTCGAACCTGCGTGCGGTGGTGCGTGTCATTCGACCCCAGAGCACGCGGTCCGCTCCGTACAGACGATCAGCCATCATCTCGACCTTGTCGATGGTCGAATCCTCGTCGTCATAGAGCAGGGACACGTCAGATCCAGCATCCGCGACCGCAACGACCGCCTCCGCCAGCTCTCTCATACCGTCGCCGCCTTCGGCAAATCCGTTCGCCTCCGCAACGGCCTTCGCACCGGCATCCAGCGCAGCGGTCTTCACCGCCTTTAGCTCGTCCTGCGTGTCTTCCGGGAAGCGGTTTATAGCCACGACAGCATTCAGCCCGAACATGGTGGTGATTCGGAGGGCATTGCGAAGATTGTCGGTGCCAATTTTGACAGCATCGGCGTTCGGGGTAGATAGGTCTTTTAGATCGACACCACCGTGATATTTAAGTCCGCGAATCGTGCACACAACGACGGCCGCGTCCGGCTTCGGTCCGCCCTGCCGGACCTTAATGTCCATGAACTTCTCGAAGCCAAGATCGGCCCCGAATCCGGCTTCGGTAACGACGTATTCCGCCGATGCGACGGCAAGTTGATCCGCGAGGATCGAGCTGCAACCGTGGGCGATGTTGCCGAACGGCCCCATGTGGACCAGCGCCGGTTGCCCCTCAAGTGTCTGACAGAGGTTTGGTTTCAGGGCATCGCGCAACAGCGCCATCATCGACCCGACGGCACCTATCTGTTCGGCAGATATAGGCGTCCGGTCCCGCGTCCAACCGACGACGATCTGTCCCAGCCGTTCCCGAAGGCCCTTATATCCATCGGCAAGGGCCAGGATCGCCATGATCTCCGACGCAGCGCTGATGTCGTAGCCGGTCTGGCGCATCGGGCCGTCACCGTTCAGGCCCAGTGTGGCGTTTCGAAGAGCGCGGTCTTCCGCGTCGGTGACCCGTCGCCAGGTGATGCCGTCCGCCTCAAACCCGTCTATCTGGTGGCGATACACAACGTTGTCCGTCATGGCAGCGAGCAGGTTGTGCGCAGACATCATGGCGTGAAAGTCGCCGGTCAGATGAAGGTTTATCTCTTCAGCAGGTTGAACCGTTGACCTCCCGCCGCCGGTGCCACCACCCTTCTGTCCAAACACGGGGCCTAGCGAGGGTTGCCTGATGGTCAACGCCGGTCGCTTGCCGATCTTCGCAAGACCCTGGACCAGACCCACGGCCGTGGTCGACTTGCCTTCACCCGCGGGCGTCGGAGTGATAGCCGTGACGACGATCAACTTCCCGGGAGTGCCATTGGCCCCTAAGGATGGAAAGGAATCGAGCGGGATCTTCGCCTTATCGCGCCCGTACGGCTCGATATCGTTGGCAGATATTCCTAGATCGGACGCAACATCGGCTACAGGTCGCAATCAGTTACTCCGTGTTCTAGTGCGGTGCGAGGTCGGATATACCGACGCTAACTGTCAGGCATTCAGGTACGAATAAGCCAGCCTTGTGTGCTCCCCATTTGGACTATTAACAGGTCCGAACAACCGGAGAAAGCTTACTAGACGACGCCCCGTCGTCGGGCCCATGCGCCCCCGGCCGACTCGAAAACCATCATCAACGCCACGGCGACAACGGCCCAGATTATTGAAGTTGGCCATGGCCTTTGGATTGCCGGTTGCCTGAGACGAGCTTTTCGGTTGCTATTCAAAACATCGTCCCGAAACTATTTCTGAATGATTCATACATATCTGATGCGGACATAGATGATGACGATACCAGAGGGTGAAGCTGGATTCACTTACGTCCCATTAAAGCAAAGAGGGGCGGCGCATTAAGCGCCGCCCCTCTTTTGAATCTTCTCAGTCAGCCTCTGCTCTAAATGAACAGGGGGCCGAAGATCACGGACACGACCGCCATCAGCTTCAACAGGATGTTGATGGCCGGGCCGGAGGTGTCTTTGAACGGGTCTCCAACAGTGTCACCGGCAACCGCAGCAGCGTGGGCGTCGGTGCCCTTGCCGCCGTGGTGACCAAGTTCCACGTACTTCTTCGCGTTGTCCCACGCGCCGCCTGCGTTAGCCATAAAGATGGCGAGCAGGAATCCGGACACTATGGAACCGATCAACAGTCCGCCCAACGCTTCGGCGGAGACCAGAGCACCAACAAGCACCGGCGAGATCACGGCGATCAGTCCAGGCAGGAACATCGCCTTGAGCGCGCCCTGCGTGCTGATGTCCACAGCGCGAGCGGCGTCCGGCTTGACGCCTTCTTTGCCCTCACGCAGTCCGGGAATCTCACGGAACTGTCGTCGCACTTCCACGATCATGGCGTTGGCAGCAGTGCCGACCGCCTGCATCGTCAAAGCAGCGAACAGGAACGGCAACATGCCGCCGATGATCATTCCGACCAGAACCTGCGGCTCGACGATAGACAGGTCTTTCGGATCAATCCCTGTCACGGTCACGTAAACCACCATGAGCGCCAGCGCCGTCAGGACAGCTGACCCGATGGCGAAACCT
>CAUZRH010000001.1:0-30663 GCA_963582115.1 Dehalococcoidia bacterium | reverse complement strand
GTTTTTAGCGCGGCGATCTGCCTTTCTTCGTCCAGTGCAGCAAAACCGCCCTCGACCCTTGCCGCAATATCAAGCGACATTGCATCTAGAACCGACAGCAGACCTGATCGCAAACGGCCATAGCGTTGTGAGGCAACTTCAAGCCGTTCCGCAAGCCCGAGTCCGCCTGCGCCCGGGAAATCTCCGTCCGGCGGGATGATCAGGTCCATCACCCGTTTCAAAACCACCCGGTCTGCGTCTGTGAGCTGCCTATCGCTGGTCGGCATATTTAGTTTCCTGAGATCCGATAGTTGTGTGTGCGGTTTGGAACATCGGGTGCCAGGTCATCCCTTCAGATCTTCCCGCTCGTGGGCGATGTAATCGGCAGCGCGGAGTGCGATTGCCTGTAGGGTCGGGGTTGGGTTGACTGCGCCGGCGGTGACGAACACGGAGCCGTCCACGACAAAAATGTTGTCCACCTCGTGCGACTGGCACCACTGGTCGACCACAGATCGTTCGGGGTCGTCGCCCATGCGCGCCGTCCCCAGCAAATGCCAGCCACCGCCACGTAGCAGCGGATTTGCCATGATCCTTGTTGCTCCCGCTTCCTTCAGGACTGTTGTCGCTGATTTGATGGAGTGATCCATCATCCGGCGAGAGTTTTCGCTCAACGTGTAATCGATCTTTGGGGCGGGAAGCCCACTGCTGTCCTTGAGCCGCTCATCAAGCGTCACGGTGTTGTGCTCTTCCGGCAGGTCTTCTCCGATACCGGCCAACGTGACATTGTGTCCGAAACGCTCAGCGAAATCTTCGTGATGCCCCACCCCCCATGGCACCGGCTCATGTGCGCCGCCGAGCGCGGTCGATAGCGGACCGGTTCCGCGGTTGAACTGATATGCATATCCGCGAACGAAGTCACGACGCAGGTCGGTCTCGTAAAACTCCTGTGACATCAGGATGTTGCCCATCGGTCCTTTCCACGTTTCGGAAAGTTCCGGGATCAGACCGGTGGTCATGGCATAGGGATGGAACATCAGGTTCTTGCCGACAAGCCCGCTCGAGTTGATCAGCCCGTTCGGGTGTGCATCTGACTTGGACATCAGTAGCAGCCGCGGCGTGCCGATACCGTTGCCCGCCATCACGACGCTTCGCGCCGCCTGGTGCTTTATGTTGCGGTTGTGGTCGATGTAGTTGGCCCCGGTAGCTCGGCCATCAGGTCCGACCGTTATTTCAGATACGCGTGCATGCGTCTTAACCACTGCGCCCAAACGGATCGCTTCGGGCCAGTAGTTCACGTCGGTGCTGGATTTGGCTTTTCTTGTGCAGCCGAACCCCACAGGACCGCAGTAGTTACATTTGTCCCGGCCCATGTACGGTACCGAGTTTATGTAGTTATCGGACGGCCACCAGTGCCATCCAAGGCGATCAAATGCGGCGGCGATATGTAGGCCGTCCGTACCCAGGGGAAGGGGTGGCATGGGGCGCGCCGACCGGGGGGGCACGGCCGGGTCACCGTTTATCCCGGAGCAACCCATCATTCTGTCATTCATGTCGAAGTAAGGGTCAAGGTCGTCGTAGGTGATTGGCCAGTCATCTGCGACCCCGTCCAGCGTCTTTACACGGAAGTCAGACGGGTGGAATCGGGGAGCGTGCGCCGTCCAGTGGATAGTGCTGCCGCCGACGGCTGCGAACATGAGTGGGGAGATAGCAGAATCGGTATCGTTGACCGGGTAGTCTTCCGGGTTGCCACGCTTGTTGGGGTCCCAGTTCCACTCATGGCGGCCCAGGATCTCCCAGTTGTGTTCCGTCGTCGGGTAGGCGGAAGGGTTAATCCAAGTGCCCTGCTCAAGGCAGACAACGGAGAATCCGGCCTGAGCGAGACGCCATGCGACGGCGGCCCCTGACGCTCCAGCACCCACGATTAAGATGTCGGCGACGTCCGGCGACGATTGCCCTTCTGTCGCGATTTCGGGTGCAATCAGGGTCTGGTCTTGTCCAAATGAGGTCGATGATTCGGTCATGCAGGGCAGCTCCGCTTGATTTCACCTATTAATCCAGAGGGCGTCACAACTGGACCGGAAACTTATCACGCGGACGCAGTCATCATCTGCCGCATTCGTACCGACATCAGGCCCAGGGTATCGAATCTCCTAGAACACTTGTAAATCCGGGTTCCCAGAAATCGAAGTTCCAGAATCGAAATTTCAGAAAGAGGTGAACTGTATGGCATCAGTAACGGTGACCGGAACCTCGGACAGTAAGTATGAGACTCGAATTACGAACGGTCGGCATACGATTATTGCCGACGAGCCAGAACCGATCGGAACTGATCTCGGCCCGAATCCCTACGACTTCCTGTTGTCGGCGCTCGGAGCATGTACGTCCATCACGGTATTCATGTACGCCGGACCCAGGGGTTGGCCGCTTGAGCGCATACACATCGAGCTGGAGCACGACCGGGTACATGCCGATGATCTGGAACAGTAAGAGGGAGATGAGGGAATAGTCGACCTGACCTAACGCAAGATCCGGTTTGAAGGCCCACTTGATGAGGAGCAGCGAGAACGACTCGCCTACATCGCCACGAGATGCCCGGGCCACAAGGCCCTGACCACACCCACCGTGATCGTAGACGAGATCGTCCAGCTCTAAAGCAGGTCTATCTCGGTCGATCCGTCGCCGCCCATTGATTGCTCTGACCGTTCAAAACCGCCTACCGCCGGGTGACGTTTGAGGGCCTCCCGAGTAGCGTCTCGAAGCGCGCCGGTCCCTTTGCCATGGATGACCCGGACGCTGGTCAGGCCCAGCAGCGCGGCCTCGTCCAAGAACGCCACCACCTGCTCGTAAACCTCGATAGCCCGGATACCCCGGATATCCAGCTCCCGGGTTGGCGCATCTATCACCGGCGTTGAGGTCCGTATCAACTTCTCGTTGGACTTCTTGACGTTCTCTGACGGCGTGACCACCTTCAACTGGGCTATGTTGAGCGTCACACGTGCGTTTCCGAGGATGAGATTGGCGGAACCGTCGGAGTTGACCTCGGTCACCGTCGCCTGTGCGCCAAGACCCCGAACCTCAACCAGGTCGCCCGCCGTGACGGGCCTTGGTGGCGGCGGTGCCGCCTCTGGTTCGATCTTCTCGCTCTCGGCCGGGCGTGTGACTTTGAACCTGTCGGCGCGCTGCAATGACCGCCTGACGCGCTCCTGCTCTTTGCGCACTACCGTCATATCGCGTTCCTGGCTCGCTTGCCGTTGGATCTGCCTCAGGCTCGTGCGTACGTCGTCAGCCTCGCGCTGAAGCTCTGCGCGTGTCTCCTCCACCAGATCGTCCTGCGCCTCTGTAATAGCCCGTACTCGCCTATCCAAATCGCTCTTAGCCGCTTCCGCATCCGCGCTGTACGCCTCGGCCGCGGCAAGCTGGCCTTCGATCTCTGCACGTTCACGCTGTAGCTGAATGAGCAACGCTTCCGTGGCGGAGTGTTCCGGAGATAGCAGATCTCGTGCGCGCTCCAGTACCTCTTCGGGCAAGCCTAGTCGTTCGGCGACGGCCATGGCGTAACTTCGTCCCGGTGTGCCCATAGACACCCGGTAGCTCGGCATCATCGTGTCCGGGTTTAGCTCCACAGCGGCGTTCCGCATTCCGGGCGACTCGCCCGCATGCTCGGCGACGGCGCGATGGTGGGTCGTAACGATGGTCGGGATTCGGCCTTCCACAAGGTGGTCCAGAATCGCCCTCGCCAGAGCAGAACCCTCTTCAGGGTCCGTGCCGGTGCCGAGCTCGTCCAGAAGCACCAACGAATGGTCGTCGGCCTCCTGCAAAACGTCCACAACAGCTCCGAGGTGAGACGAAAAGGTCGATACGGAGCGTTCGATGCTCTGAGCGTCTCCGATGTCTACGTAAACGCCGTCAAAAACCGAAATCTGGGTGAGCGGGTCGCCCGGAACCTGCATTCCGCACTGGTGCATCAGGACTGCTAGCCCGGCGGTCTTGAGCGCGACGGTCTTGCCGCCGGTGTTGGGGCCGGTGATTACGAGAGCGCGGAAGTCGGGACCGGTCGAAATGCTGATCGGGACCGCGCTGTTGCCAAGCAACGGGTGCCTCACATCGACCAGATTGATGGCGGTGTCGTCGCCCGCTGGGAGTGTCTGTGCCCTTGCGCCGCGCATCATGTGAGCAAGTCTGGCTCGTGAGAACACAAGATCCAGCTTGCCCGCCGCCTCGATCGCCGAGAGCGCGTCGTACGCTCGATCTGAGATCAGGCCGGAGAGTCGACTGAGGACCTTTTCCTCTTCACGAGACACCGCGGCAGAGGATTCTCGCCAACCGTTGCACAGTTCTACTGCGTCGAAAGGTTCAATAAATAGCGTCTGACCCGTGTTGGAGACGTCATGGACGATTCCCGGCACGACCGAACGCTGGTTCGAGCGCACTTCCACCACCAGTCGGTCGCCTCTAGTGGCGATAACAGGGGCCTGGATGGCATCGCGCACGGATGGTTTCGAGATCAGTCTCTGGAGATGGTTGGCAAGTTTGCGGTAGTTGTCGCCCACGCCTGAACGCAGTTTTCCAAGATTGGGCGTCGCCGAATCACGGATGTTGCCGCGCTCGTTGATAGCCTCACCGATGCGCTCATCGATCCAACGTAAATCCGGGATGAGCGCAGCTAGCGTGCCAACGAGCGGTGTTTGACGGCCCAGCGCATGCGCTGCCTCACGGGCCTCCCACAGCGAACGCAGGACCTGTCCGGTGCGACGCAACTCCTCGCCATCAAGCACTCCGCCAAGCTCTGCTCTGTCGATATACAGCCGGGGGTCGATCAGCCCGCCGAGGCCGATGTCGCCGGACTCGTCCAGGATGCGCCGAGCCTCAGCCGTTTCTTCCTGAAGTCGCTCGACCTCGTGTTCGTTGTATGACGGCTCAAGTGCGAGCGCTAGTTCTCTCGCCCTGAACATCTGCGCTCGACCGGCGAGCATGTCCAGGACCTTTGGCCACTCGATCAGCTCGCGGGAACGCTCGGTGAGCGTTTGCGTCGGCGTCGAGTCCTCAGGATTATTCGGGCTGAAAACTTCGTTATCGGGCATTGGGTGGCTATTCTAATGTTGGACGGTCTTTCGTCACCTGAGTGCAGGACACCAACCTTTGCCAGGGTTATTCAACCAGACCGAGCAGATACGTATGGGAATGTCGAGCGAATCCAATACCGAGACTGCTGCAATGGGGATTCCCGGCGGGGATGCGATTTATAAGGCTCTCGTCGGACTACTTGCGCGGGCTGGCCTGGAGTACTCAGGCGGTTTCGTACAGGTAGAGGATTTTCGCGTTCATTATCTGGACTACGGGCCTAAAGACAGCGATCTGCCGCCCGTGTTGCTGATGCACGGCGCAGGCCCGGGGTCCGGCAACTGGTACGGGCAGATCGCGGCGCTACGTGAGATCCGCAGGGTAATCGCCCTCGACAGCCCGTTGTTCGGGCTTTCCGACCTGGCAGATCAGGACGGGCATCCCACCGAATCCGTGGCGCGTATCCTGATCAGCTTTCTCGATGCACTGGGAATTGAGCAAGCCGATTTCGTTGGACTGTCGTTTGGCGGTGCGGTCGTCCTCACAGCCGCTCTTCAGCACCCGGAGCGGGTGCGCCGACTTGTGCTTGTCGACTCTGCGGGCATGGGACGCGCCATCCCCTACGCCTGGCGTCTCGTTCATGCTCCCTGGCTTGGCGCACTTCTCTTTAAGCCGACACGATTTGTACGTGATCGAGTCTTCGAGAAGTGGGAGGTAAGAAAGCCGGAGATGCCGGATAAATTGGCCTACTCGGAGTACTCGTACGCCGTGCGTGTTCGACCGGGTCGATCTGAGCCGATGAAGGAGGGCATGAAGCGCTTCACGTCATGGCTCGGGCAACGTCGAAGGTTCTCAGACAAACAGCTGGCTTCGCTGGCAGCACCAACGCTGGTTCTGTGGGGCGACGACGACCGTATATTCCCCGTAGACCACGGCACGCGCGCCGCCCGATTGATCCTCGGAGCGAGGCTCGAAGTCATCGAAGACGCGGGCCACGTCTGCTTCTGGGACCAACCAGAAACAACAAACCGGCTGCTCGTGGAGTTCCTGAACGGGGCGTGAACGGCCGGAAGGTTGAAGGGCGCAAAAACGAACCTGCCCAGACAACGCCATCCAAATGGCCGCCCAGCGGGGCCTAGCCGCCCTCGTATTTTGGTCTGAAGTCTTCTGCTCGGTCCTCCGGTTGGTAGCCGAGGACATCCCTCGCGTGCGAGATGTCCCTTACGCCCCACAGATTGTCCGAGCCCGAGTAAAAGATGTCGTACATCAGATCGTCCGGCGCATCCAGGCATTTCTGGACAAGCTGCGCTGCATCACGATTGCTGGTCCACAGCGAGAACGATCGGTTACCCGGCATATCGACATCATTCGGGTTGATGTTGCTGGTCGGGCTTAGGGGCGAATCGGTCCGGTTGACGGAGCTGAAGCGAATGCATAGCACCGATATGCTGTGGACGTCTGAGTAGTAGCGACCCAACGCCTCGCCCCAGGCCTTGGTAGCGGCATACAGTCCTGACGGACGGATCGGCCAGGTGTGTTGCGCGCGCTCGTACGAGTCGGATTCGCCGTCGTAAGTCCCGCCTATCACCTCGCCGAGATCGTCTTCCTGTTCGTAATTCCAGGTCACCTGCCCGGTCGATGCAAAGATAACCCGCTTTACGCCGGCCTCTCGTGCCGATTCGAAGATGTTGTAGGCACCGACCAGGTTGGACTCACGCATCTGGTCCCAGTGATCGCCCGGCCCTCCGTTGGCCCCGAGGTGAACTACTGCGTCCTGCCCCTCCAGCGCCGCCCGCACTTCGTTATAGTCGGCGACATTGCCCTCGACGATGTCACGGCCGGGATCGCCAACAAGATCGAAGCCCTTGAGCGTGTACCGGTCAGGCGTGTCAGCCAGCCGGGCCCAAACGGACGTTCCTATGAGGCCGGTAGCGCCGGTGATGAGGACTTTCATGGGTTCTCCTGTGCACACTCGTGTGGTTTGTTCAGGATCGGGTGCGGATGGTGTCACCCTAGGCGATCCTATTGTCATCCTGAACTCGATTCAGGATCGGATTGTCACGGAAATATCTTTGTCGAATGAGCAAGGCTGTTTGCCAGTACCTGCCAGTGAGACCGGATTCGTTCCGGATGTGGATAAGATCGGATCCTGAATCGAGTTCAGGATGAAAGGTTACTTGAGTTTCGTTTGAGCGCTAGCCGACGTCGCCGGACTCAACGGTTGTACACACATCAAGTCATCCTGAGTGAAGCGAAGTATTTCGCCGTTAGTTGAGTGCAAGTTGGTCGGTCGTAAAGACGTCATCGAGCGGCAAGCTCCTCAGCATGACTAGTCGCAATTGCTTGCTCATATCCGGAGTGACCTCCTACCCCTCAACAGCCGTAATCACCGTTGCCGGGTCAGCCAGGAAGTCAGCCCGCAGCGCGGTGCCGATACCGGGGTCTGTGGGCGCGTAGACGATGCCGTTCTGGATGCGCGGCAATCGGTCCACCACACGTCCGTACACTTCGTGGATGAAGGCCCGCGTCGTCTCCTGTATGAAGGCGTTGGGGGCGTGCATACACAGGTGAATTCCGGCGAACAGGTTTACCGGGCCGTTGCAGTCGTGCGGCGTTGCCGGAACTTTTTGCGCCTCGGCGAGCGACATCACCTTACGGGCCTCGGTAAAACCGCCGACAAAGGTCGTGTCGAACATCAGGATTCGTATTGCGCCGCTTGAGAGCATCGGGAGATACGCCTCGGCGCTTGCCAGCGTCTCGTTGCCAAGGACTGTGAGGTGGGTGCGTTCCTGCACCTGTCGTAGCCCCTCCACGTTGTCCGCAGAAGTTACGTCTTCAACCCAGTATGGGGCGACCTCTTCCAGCGCATTGACGATTTTTACGGCCGACGGGATGTTCCACATGCCGTGGAGCTCCGCCATGACCTCGATCTTGTTGCCCACGCGTTCACGGATCTTGCGGAACGGCTCCATGCCCTTGTTCACGTCTTCGGCAGATATGTGCTGGCCGTTTGTCTTCGGAACGAACTGATCAAAGGGCCAGATCTTCATTGCCTTGATGCCCTCATCAAGAAGACTCTCGGCCACCGAACCGGCATCGTTCAGGAAACCCTGCAGATCGTCGTACTTGCCCGGCGGCGTCTCGTGAATCGTTGGTGCGGAGAGACCCCATGAGGTCGTTCCTGAACGAACCGCGTAACGCCAGTCGGCACATGTGTTGTAGATCGGGACTGAATCACGGACCTTGCCGCCAAGGGCCTGGTAGATCGGCGCGTTGGTCGCCTGTCCAACAATGTCCCACAACGCCAGATCTACCGCAGAGATCGCACGCCACTCCGCGCTGCCGTTCGGGCCGATGCGGCTTCGGGACTGCATGCCCTCGTGCAGCTGCGCCACCTGCATCGGGTCCTTGCCGATCAAATAAGGAGCGAACTCGGCACGGATATGGGCTTCGGTAGGGGCCGACACTGCGGTCGACTCCCCGAGGCCGATCAGGCCGCTATCGGTGTGAATCTGGACCCACACCCAACGAGGGATGTTGGAGGTCCGAATGGTCTCCACTTTTGTAATTCTCATGGACGGTAATTAAAGCTCGCTGACTCGTACAGTTAGCTGATCGCTATTCAAAAACTTGTCGGTGAAATCCAGCCCCAGTCCGGGGGCGTCAGATACAGATGCGAATCCGTTCTCGATCTTCGGTAGGGCAGTCACGACGTCCTTGTACCAGCTGGCGTTGTACGACCTCACCGCCTCCTGGATGAAGGCGTTCGGGGCGTTCAGGCTGAGATGTACGCCCGCCATGAAGGCGACAGGACCAACGCAGTCATGGGGTGCGATCGGGATTCCAAACGACTCGGCCATCGTCGAGACGCGTTTCGCTTCGGAAATTCCGCCGACCCAACCGAGGTCGAACATGCAGATATCGGTCGCCTGACTGACGAACATCTCCCGGAACGACCAGCGGGTGGATACGCCCTCGCTGGCTATCGTCGGGATGTTGGTGGCGCGCCGGAACTGGGCTAGCGCGTCAAAGTTGTCCATCTGGACCGCGTCCTCAAACCAGATCGGCTTGTACGGCGTTACCGCCTGAGCGATTTTGATCGCCGATGGCAGATTCCACGACTGGGTCATCTCGACGGCGACCTCCATTTGGTCGCCCATCGCCTCGTGGATCAGCCTGAACGGCTCGGTCCCTTTCTCGATGTCCCCGGCCGAAATGAACTGGCCGTTTGTCTTCTCCGCGAATTGGGAGAAGGGCCAGATCTTCATCGCCCTGTAACCATCTGAGTACAGGCTCTCGGCCAGTCCTACCGGATCGACCATGGAAGTGTGTGCGTCGTCATACGGCCCCTCCGGAACGTACTCGGCGGAACCGGGGCGACGACCATCTGAGTGATTCATGTAGAACGGGTAGCCGACGCAGGTGGCGTAGACCTTTATCTTGTCTCGGCTCAACCCGCCGAGCATGTTGTAGGTGGGTTGTCCCATTCGTTTGCCGAACAAATCCCACAGGGCGATGTCGATCGCCGAGAGCGCCCGCATCTCGGCTCCACGAGAGCGCATTCCGCCGGCCATCTTCGCCAGGTTGGACCAGTGCCAGTCCAGTTGGCTGGCGTCCTTGCCAAGCAGGTACTCGGCGGCATCGGCGTGGATGAAGGCGTGCACCGGCTCTGGCGAACCCGGCGTCTCGCCGATGCCGTACAGACCATCGTCCGTGTGGATCTTGACGAAAACCAGACGCGGATACTCGCCGTGCCGGAAGGTTTCGATCTTGACGATTATGGGCGATTTCGCCACGGTAGCGGAGCCTAAAGCTCAGTCGTTGTGACGGTCAGCTGATCGCTATTCATGAACTTGTCGGTGAAGTCCAATCCCAGCCCGGGATCGTCAGTTACAGAGGCAAAGCCGTTTTCGACCTTAGGCAGAACCGTCACGATGTCGTTGTACCAGGTGGCGTTGAACGCCCGTACCGTCTCCTGGATGAAGGTGTTCGTGGCGTTCAGACTCAGGTGTACGTCCGCCATGAAAGCGATCGGGCCCACACAGTCGTGCGGAGCGATCGGGATGCCGAATGCCTCAGACATCGTGGCGATACGTTTTGCCTCTGAGATACCGCCGACCCAGCCGAGGTCGAACATCGTGATATCGACCGCCTGCTTCACGAACATCTCTCGGAACGTCCAGCGGGTGGAAACGCCCTCGCTGGCGATGGTCGGGATGTTGGTCGTCTTACGGAACTGCGCCAGCGCATCCAGGTTGTCCATCTGGACGGCGTCCTCAAACCAGAGCGGCTTGAACGGCGTCACAGCCTGGGCGATCTTGATCGCAGACGGCAGGTTCCACATCTGGTGCATCTCAACGGCGACCTCCATCTGGTCGCCCATCGCTTCATGAATCAATCGGAACGGCTCTGTGCCTTTCTCGATGTCCTCGGCAGAGATGTGCTGTCCGTTGGTCTTGGCGACGAACTGGTCGAAGGGCCAAATTTTCATCGCCCTGAAGCCTTCTGAATGGAGGCTTTTGGCCAGCCCAACCGGGTCGGTCAGGAAGGCGTGTTGGTCCTCGTAGGGACCGTCCGGCCGGTAGTCGACCGATCCGGGCTCGTAGTTGCCTGGCCGATTCACGCCGTATGAGTAGCCGGCGCAGGTGTTGTAGACCTTGATCTTGTCCCTGCTAAGACCGCCAAGCATGTTGTACGTAGGCTCGCCCATGCGTTTGCCGAACAGGTCCCAGAGGGCGATGTCGATCGCCGAAAGCGCCCGCATCTCGGCCCCTCGAGAACGCATGCCGCCGGACATCTTTGCCAGGTTGTGCCAGTGCCAGTCCACCTGGCTCGCGTCCTTTCCCAGCAGGTATTCGGCGGCGTCGGCGTGGATAAACGCGTGAACCGGCTCCGGCGACCACGACGTCTCGCCGATGCCGAACAACCCGTCATCGGTGTGGATCTTGATGAACACCAGCTTCGGGTATTCCTCATGGTGGAAGGTTTCGATCTTCACGATTTTTGGAGATTTCGCCACGGAGTCGGGCCTTTCGCTTAGCGACCCCCTCTCCCAGCGGGAGAGGGCTGGGGTGAGGGAGAAGTGATGTTTGAAATAGCGCTTCTTGGTCTACAGAAGTGTTAGGAAAGCCCTTCGTTCGACTTCGGGACATTCATCCAGCTCACTTCTTCACCGGGATTCACTCTTCCGCACACATCGCAACTGGCGCTCCAATGGCCCCCTGGCGGCATGGCTATCGCCAGGCGTATCGACGTCTCTTTACCCTCTGTTGTGATGTGGTGCGTCGTGCCCCGCGGTACCCAGACGATGTCACCTTTGCTGGCGACGAACGTCTTTCCTCCGGTCAGTTCCCATCGGATCCGACCCTCGGCCACGTACCACCACTCGTCGAAATCCTTGTGATAGTGCGGTTCGTTGCCGTGGCCCTCCGGCTGAGAAAGCAGGGTGCCGATATTCCGTTCATCCGAAACGATGAACTCGGCCCACTCGTCCTCACCTGCGTGTTTGGCTTTGACCGCATCGAGCGTCGTGTGCAGCACGCCCGGCCAGTCGGCGTTGTCGATCCGGGGCGGGATCGGCCCTTCGACCGTGTCAGATATGTTCAAAGTGCCGGGAGATTTGACCTCTGCGATACCAAAGACGGCAGGGGCGTCGGGTGCGTAGTCGCAGACCTGGCACGGCGAGGAAATGTGCTCAGCGGGAGGCTGTGAGATCGCCAGTCGCAGCGACAGGCCGTCTCCTGCGTTCTGGATGTGGTGCACAGAGCCACGCGGCACCCACACAACGTCGCCCTCGTTCGCAATTACCTTCTTGCCGCCGGTGTAGTGCCAGCTGATGGTCCCCTTCATCACGATCCACCACTCGTCGAAATCCTTGTGCCAGTGGGGGATGTTGCCGCCATCGGCGGCGTTTGCGATGAGCGTTACATTGTTGCGCTCGTCCCAGATCAGCGACTTTGACCACGGGGCGGGTCCCATCGCATCCAGCACTTCCTGGATCGTGGTGTGAATCTTGCCGGGCCACTCGTCGGAATTTACCCTAGGCGGTATCGGGCCTTCGACGACGTCTGCGATATTCACTTCGCTCGAAACCAAGGCGATCTCCCGAGGGCTGAAAGTTGGGGCGGGCGCGTCACCCGCGGCGAGCGCATCTTACTCCCGGGGACATGCTTCTGAGTAGGATGTTATGAACTTAGTGGCCGCCCGGCAGGGCCCTACACGTTACCGGGTGCTAAACTGCGGCCAGATGGCAATCAGCTCGTTCGCATTCTCGATGCTCGTGATAGCGCTCACCGTAGGCGTGTTTTTGACAGCCCGACGCAGCGCAACACTCATACGCGCCTTCCGAAGCAGCTTCATCCTGACCTTCGTACTGGTGCTGCTTACGCCGTGGGTAGGTGGCGACTCACCGGAGTCGACGATGGTTAACGCAATGGTTGCCGGCGGCATGGCCGCAGGAATGTGGTGGCTGTTCCAGCGGCGGACCGTCTCGGAAGCGATCCACGGCAGGCCCTCCCGCTAAAGTCCGACGACACGTGGGACTTTAGCGGGCCAGCTTCTGGATGCCAGCTTCGTCGAGCCGGTACGAAAGCCACTCATCCATGTTTTCAAACCCGATTCGGTGATAGAACTCACGCGTCGGGTTCCAGTTCAGCACGGATAGCTCAAATCGTGCGCAGCCGCGCTCATCGGCGATCCGGGCCAATTCCCGCATCAGGTCAAGCCCAAGACCGTGGCCGCGCGCCGGTTCTTCGACGTACAGGTCTTCCAGGTACAGGCCGGGTTTACCGAGCCACGTCGAGTAGTTGTGAAAGAACAGGGCGAACCCCACCGCAGTGCCGTCTAGCTCGGCGAGAAGCACCTCGAAACGAGGCGAATCGCCGAACCCGTCCCTGAGAACATCCGCCTCGGTGAGATGTACGGTCGACACCGGCTCGTTCTCGTAAACGGCGAGCGACTGTACGAGGCTGACGATGGTCGCAGCGTCTCCGGAGATGGCGGGTCGGATGAGTTTGTCTGTCATGATTACCTGCCCAATGGGCGTTTCAAGCGGGCCCTTTAAGCGATATACGGAATCGTTTGCGGCCCCTCAGGAAGGACGCAGATGGAGGCATCGATACCGACGTGATCAATGATCGACTGGATATCGTCGACAGGCTCAAAGTGCGCAGCCTGAATCTGAGAATCTGAGAGACGGTCGGCTTTCACAAGCACGCGTGCCTGCATCTGTATCTTCGCCTGTACCTGGACCTGCCACTGGTCGGGCTTGGAATATCCGGGCGATTCGATCATCTCCAGCAACGACGCCGGATCGGGCCGTGAAGTGAGGATCTCCGAGTAAGAGCCGTGGTCCGGTATGCCGTCTCTGCACTCGGCGGCGCATACGATCACCCCTCCGGGTTTAGCCACCCGGGCGGCGGCTGACATGCCCTTCACGGCTTGATACAAATTCTGGTCCAACGGAAAGCCGGAGTTGCTGGTGATTACCAGGTCGAACGGATTTGCGATCGGTTGCATCGAGTCCAGTCTTGCCTGTGCGCATGCGTCGGCGTGCATCGCAAACAGCTCACCTGCGTAGACGGCGGTAACTTCCTGATCGCTGTTCAGCAACACATCCATGCTGAAGTCGGGAGCCGCGGCCCGTGCGATGGCGCGCACATCTTCGTGGACCGGATTGCCCTCGATCACGCCCCAGGTGGCGTTCGGGTGTCCTATGCGTGCCGCATCGTGGAGCGTCACGACGGTGTCGATACCGGCCAGTCCCGGTGCGACCATCTTTGGCCCACCACTGAAGCCCGCAAAAAAGTGCGGCTCTACGAAACCGGTAGTGATCTTCAGATCAGCCTCAGTCCACTCACGATTCAGCTTCAGCGGGACGCCGTTTCCGACCACTCCCAGATTGATGAGCGAGCTTTCGTCTCGTGCGACGTGATTAACCACCCGGCAGGCTGAAGCAATTTCATCCCCGAGCATGGCCCGTATTTCGTCATCGGTATTCGCACGATGCGTTCCCGTGGCGATCAGGATCGTCACGTCTTCTGGCCCGATGACGCCCTCAAGCTCATCCAGGATCGCCTGCACCATCACCTGTCGCGGCTGTGCACGAGTTACGTCACAGACAGAGATCGCAACCCGTTGGCCCTTACGCGCTATCTCACGTAACGGCCGGGAATTGACCGGAGACCGGAGCGCTGTCTGGATGGCGTGTTCGATGTCGGCTAGCGCGGGCCTGAATACGGGCGAGATTACCGTAGTTCGCTCTTCCGGAAGTTCGACCGAGAGGCGTCCGTCTCCGTATGCGAGTTCGACTTGCAGGGTAGTTGACTTTCTTGTGTTTGTTCGGGTGTTTAACGGGTGTCCCGACGGCGTTGGTCAATTCGTCATGCATCGTACAGGTCGGAGGTCCCGATTGGCCCGTGAATGGGGTTGGCAGATGAGCGTACATGGGTTAAATCTCTTATGGAGACAGCGCGCCGTGTGGGGGCAAGGCCGCTGATGATCTATTTTTCTTAGGGGTTTCTGGGGGGCGAGGCACGATGTCGTCTGACTGGCATGCGTATACACCCGCGACTGAACTGGCCGAATTGGTCCGCTCGCGCAAGGTTTCTCCGGTAGAGATTACCGAGGCCGCCCTTCGACGAATCGACGCATCCCAGCCCGTCCTGAACGCCTTCATTACCGTTGCGCACGATGAAGCGACGGCTCAGGCCCGCAAGGCCGAAGAGGCGCTGGCTAATGGCGACGAAATCGGCCCACTGCACGGTATTCCCTTCTCGGTAAAAGACCTGGTCAACACCCGCGGCGTTCGTACCACGATGGGCTCCCACATCTTTGAGCACAACGTTCCGGATGCCGATGCGGTTCCGGTCGCACGATTGCGTGCCGCGGGCGGCATCATGATAGGCAAGACCACCACGCCGGAGTTCGGCCACAAGCCGTTCACACGTGCGCCTCTGTTCGGAGATACGCCAAACGCCTGGGATCAGGATCGTATCGCAGGCGGTTCAAGTGGTGGCGCGGCAGTAGCTACGGCGGCCGGGCTCGCGCCGTTGAACGTCGGCACTGATGGCGGCGGCTCGATACGTATTCCCGCCGCCGCGAACGGCATCGTCGGCATGAAGGCGACGTTAGGGACTATCCCGCACGATGCTGCGCCGGACTCGTTTGGCGCAAACATCTACGTCGGCCCGATGACCCGCACTGTTGCCGACACGGCGTTGATGTTGCAGACGATGTCCGGCCCACACCCTTCAGACGCGCATTCCATGGGACGACGTCGCCAGGACTATATAAAAGCTGCCGCATCACCCGGGGGACTCGAAGGCAAAAAGATCGCCTGGCGACCCTTACTCGGCAACGATGTGATCGATTCTGAGGTCTTGGCGATTACGCACGGAGCAGCACGCGCGTTTGAAGAGGCCGGCGCAAGGCTGGTTGAAGTTGACGACGGTTTCGAAACCCCCGAGCCGTTCTGGCGGGTACTCAGCCAGGCGGCGTGGCAGGCTCGATTCGGCGATTACGTAGATGAGTGGGGCGACAGGATGACGCCCACTTTCCTGCGCTCGATTACCGAAGCGTCCGACTACTCAGCAGCAGAACTACAAAAGGCGATCTACCAGCGCACACAGTTATTCCGAGAGGTGCAGGGCTGGTTTGATGAGTTTGATCTCATCCTCACGCCAACCCTGACCCGGACGGCGCTTGAGTCGGATATGGACCTGTACGACCCTGTCGTCATCGAGGGCCAAGAGGTCGGCATCATCCGGCAGAACTGGTACCCATACACACACCCGTTCAACCTCACCGGGCATCCGGCGATCACGCTGCCGGCCGGATTTGCGGGCGACGGATTGCCCGTAGCGCTCCAGATTGTGGGGCGTTACGCCGACGATGCGGCGGTAATACGAGCAGCGGCTTTATTTGAGCAACTTAGGCCGTGGGCAGGCAAGACACCAGATTTACCTGAATTACCTGGGATGGACCAGAAATCATGACGAGTGGGAACGGCGATATGCAACGACTTGAACTTGAAGGCCTAAAAAACCTTGGTCCCGTCAGTTAGCGCCAGTTGAGCGCGGTCGGAATAGAGACCGTTGAACAGCTCGAAAAAACGGGCCCGGTTAAAGCGTTCAATCTCGTCGCAGACCTGTTCCCGGGCGAAACCAGCGTTACCTTCCTGTACGCCCTCAAGGGTGCGCTACTGGACCTCCCGCTGCACCAGATTACGCCAGAGGACAAAGAGCGTCTACGGGACGAGGTACGACGTAGCTAACGGGCACCACGAGTTCGTATTCGACCTCGTGGTGTGCAACCAGGGTCTTCAATTCTTCCCGGACCGCGAGGGTGCATTGCGGGAAGTACGTCGGGTGTTGAAGTCTGGCGAACACATGGTTGGGTCTTGATCGCAAATGCCTGTGAGAGGCCCACTCTCACAGGCATTTGCGAATCGGTTGGGTGTCCCTACGTCGGCTGGGTCAACTCCATTTTCACTGGGCGAGAAAGCAAATCTTCGATCTCCGCTGGAAGAAGCGGGATTTTAGGAGGTGGATATCTCGGTGCATACGATTCCTTCACGGAGTGCGTGGAGAAATCATTCATAGCGCACGTCCCGGCGTTTGCCAAACTTGGACAAAAGGAACGTTCAAGAATTGTCAGTGCCGTGAATGAAGAGATGGCTACGACACTTGCGCGATACGTCGACGAGGGCGGTGCAATCAACTTCCCGCAACCAACCAATGTAGCAGTGGCCCGCACGTAAACGGGATTACGTTGGAAAATCTGTGGTCCGATGCAGCCGCTCACCGAGCGCATCCTGGCGCGGCGGGAAATACTGCGGGCGGAGTTTCCGGCGCAGGTTGGCTTACGGCGCCATGACCCCGAACGACCAGTCGCCACGGGCACCACGTTCATAGATAGCCCTCAAGTGCAGTCGGTCCTCTGGTCTCCCCTGCCAGAACTCCAGCGACTGCGGAGTCAGACGGTAACCGCCGTACGTGTCCGGGCGTGGCACCTCGGCGTCTCCGACTTTTGCTTCGACCTCGGCTTTCGCCGTTACTAGCGCCGTGTGGTCGGACACCATCACGCTTTGTTCCGCTGCACAGAGCGCAAGTTGCGTGCTACGGGGGCGTGACGACCAGTAGGAGTCCGACTCAGCAGGACTCGTCTTTGCGATCGTCCCCATGACACGCACCTGCCGCTCCAATGGCGTCCACAGGAACACGCCCTCTACGTTGGAATTGGCGTCGATGTCTCGGCCCTTCGGACTCGCGTAATGGGTGAAGAACGTGATCGAGTTCTGATCCCGAGTCCCTGCCATCAACGCTCGGGCGGACGGCGCGCCATCGGGGCTGACCGTGGCGAGGACCATCGCGGCCGGGTTGGAAACCCCGGCATCGACGGCCTCCGATAGCCAGCGACGTAACTCGTCCATCGGATCAGCTCCGGGTTTCACGAACTCTGGCATTTCGTCCTCTGTTGCTGCCACTTGTATTGCAACCCACATCTTGCGCCATGAAGCGGTCGGCGTGAGACTTCGGGCACGCAATCCCGCCAGACAAGGCTAATAGCAACATAAGGACCTCCACACGTGGCGAAACTTTCCGGAAAGATCATCGACCCCACAACCGGGGCCACCGTACAAGCGCGTGTCCAGGTGCTATCTCCAAACGGGCTTCAGCTTGCCCCAGCCGACGCCATGTGGAAGGTCGGAACCGGTGAGCCCTTCTTCTACTCCAACGGCGATTTCTCGCTTGACGTACCGCGTGGCACGACCCGGATAACCGTCGAACGCGGCACCGAGTACCGGCCGTGGACCGGTACCGTGAACGTCGATTCGTCTGGCGAGGTCGTGACGCTCGATATCAACTTGGAACGCTGGGCGGACCTACCGGATCGTGGCTGGCATCCCGGCAACACTCATATCCATTACGACGAGAAAGAAGAAAACCCGGACAAGCGGCTTGGCTACGACTCCCGGGTCGAAGACCTGCGCATGACAGCGGTCTCCATCCTCCGACGATGGGACTTGAACTACGCCACAAACAAATACCCGCTCGGCGTGCTGAACGACTACACGGACACGCACCACCACGTTCAGGTCGGCGAAGAAAACCGTCATAACGACAAGGACGGCTGGTCCCGCGGCTACGGCCATGTGATGTTCCTGAACATCCGAAACATCGTGGACCCGATCTCCCGCGGCGCGCTGATCGACACGTTTGATCCCGACTACCCGCCGCTCTCATGGGCCTGTGACGATGCTCGTGACCAGAACGGGCTGGTGATCTGGTGCCACAACGGGCAGGGCATGGAGGCACCGGTTGCTGCCGCCCTCGGCAAGGTCGATGCCATCAACCTATTCGACCCGTACTGGAACGATGTCGAGTACGACACCTGGTATCGAATGCTGAACTGCGGGATCAAGATGCCGGCCTCCACCGGGTCTGACTGGTTCGTCTGCTCCGCCAACCGCATCTATTCGCAGACCGGCGGGGAGTTCTCGTACGACAACTGGCTGGCCGGGATTAAGCGGGGCGAGACCTTCATCACGAATGGCCCGGCTATTTCGATGTCCGTGGACGGCTCGGCTCCCGGTGCGACCGTACAGGTGAGCGCGGGAGGGACTACACATGTGAAGGTGGACTGGTCGTCGCACTACGCCGTTGAGACGGTCGAGATCGTCCAGAACGGCTCAGTGGTCAAACGCGTGTCCACGAACGCCTCTAACGCAACCTCAGGCACTTTGAAGGCCGATATCGTGGTCGGGGCAGACGGCTGGATTGCCGCACGGCTCGGCTCAACACAGCGTGACTCGTTTGCGCAGGCGCTCTGGGCGCACACCTCTGCGGTCTACATCGACGCCGGGGGGGTAAAGTCTGAGGCTCGGGCGGCATCTGCGTCGTTATTCGTTCAGGACATCGAAGCATCGATGGCATGGGTCAATACCAAGGGACGCTTCTACACCGATGCGCAGCGGGCGGACGTGATCGATCTGTTCGGGCAGGGACTTGATGTCTACAAGGGGCTTATTAATTAAGCGATGCCGTTTGACGAAGGAGTCTCCGAACGCGTTCGCGAAGTATTGCACGGTAACTTTGGTATCGCCGAGCAACGGATGTTCGGCGGACTGGCGTTTTCGCTGAACGGGAACATGGTGTGCGGAGTGTTCAGCGATGAGCTGATCGTACGTGTGGGCCCGAAAGCGTACGATGAAGCGCTGTCACGAGAACACGCCCGGCTAATGGATTTCACGGGACGGCCGATGAAGGGCTGGGTGTACGTCGCACCCGATGGGTTCAGCGAGGATGCTGAACTGGACAAATGGGTGGCGCTGGGCGTCGATTTGGCCTCGTCGTTGCCAGCGAAGTAATTTTGATGAGACATTCCGGCTGACTACCAGCGGTCAGAACGGCAATCGAGAGGATCACTATATGCAAAAACGACCTTACGGAAACACCGGAGAGATGCTCTCGATCATTGGCTTTGGCGGCATCGTTGTGAAGGACGCCGAGACCGATGAGTCGGCCCGGTTCGTGAGCGAAGCCATAGACCGCGGCATCAACTACTTCGACGTTGCGCCCCGCTACGGCAACGCTCAGGACATGCTTGGCCCATCACTGGAGCCATATCGAAATGACGTATTCCTGGCCTGCAAGACTCGTGAAAGAGATGGGGCGGGGGCGGAACGCGAGTTGCACGACTCGCTCAAGAAGCTACGAACCGACCATTTCGATCTCTATCAGATGCATGGCATGACGACCGACGAGGATGTCGATATCGCCCTTGGTCCCGGCGGCGCGCTGGAGACATTTGCGAAGGCACGTGAACAGGGGCTGGTGCGCTTCCTCGGCTTTTCCGCGCACTCGGTGGAGGCCGCAACCCGGCTTCTGAACGCATTCGAGTTCGACTCGGTCCTGTTCCCGCTGAACTGGGTGAACTACTTCGAGGGTGACTTCGGGCCGCAGGTTGTTGAGCTTGCAGAACAGAAGGGCGCAGCAAGGCTGGCGCTCAAGGGCGCGGCCAAGGCAAAGCTTGCTGATCACAATGTTCGGACCCACGAAAAGTGCTGGTACGAACCCATCGTGGACCCCGAACTCATGTCGCTGGCCGTTAGATTCACTCTCTCACAGCCGATAACGGCCGCCGTACCGCCCGGAGATGTCGATCTCTGGCGAATGATGGTCGACATCGGAGAGAACTTCACCCCGATCACGGAAGACGAGATAGCGACGCTCAAAAAAGAGGCGAGCTCAAACACGCCACTCTTCGTCCACCCGGCGGCCTAGCCTCAATAGGGCGTTTATTTTGGGGCGTAGACCCCATAGAGGGGTTTGCTGATCTCGGTGCTTCGAGTACCTAAGCACACGAATAATTACCGCTTCTCACAACATGAGCCGTAAACGCAAGAAGGCCCGCTCGTTAGAGCGGGCCTTCTTTTTGATCTAGCGTTCAGGTGGCGTCGCTTACTGCACGCCGTCTTTCAGTACCCCGAGAGACTCAAGAATGCGTCCTGGCTTCACCGGCGTCTGCTGGAATCGAATCCCCAGTGCGTCGTGAAGTGCGTTGGCGATAGCTCCCACCGGAGGCGCGATGCAAACCTCACCGGCGCCGCGCACGCCAAACGGGTGCAACGGGTTCGGGAACTCCACCAGTACCGTCTCGATCTCTGGGAGGTCGAACGTAGTCGGCATTCGGTAGTCAAGGAACGACGAGTTAGCCATCTTGCCTTCGTCGGTCAGGTAGTACTCCTCGTTCAGCGCCCAACCGATACCCTGCACCGCTCCGCCCTGTAGCTGGCCTTCGGTGTAGGACGGGTGGATTGCGCCGCCGACATCCTGTACGACGGTGTAGCGGAGTATGTCGGTCTTGCCGGTCTCCAGGTCTACCTCAAGGTCTACGAGGTGAGCGCCAAAAGCGCCCGCTGCGTCAGCCAGGTCCACGCTGCCGGTTACGGCGACAGGACCGCCGGTGCCGTCGATACGGCCAGCGAGCTCCTTGAAGGTCATGCTCATCGACTCAAGCTCAGCGTCCTGCCTGGCCTGGAATGTGCCGTTGTCGTACACAACATCTGAAGTAGCGATGTCCCATATTTTGGACACCCGGAGCTTCAATTCCTCGACCATTAGTCCGGCGGCCCTGTAAGAGGCCATGCCGGTGGCGTAAGTCGTTCGGCTTCCGCCGGTGTTGTCCGTATAGCCAACGCTGTCGGTGGAGGCGACCTGCGGCCGGATGTCCTCCATCGGAATGCAGAGAACCTCTGCGGCCTGCATGGCGATGGACGCACGAGAGCCGCCGATGTCGACCGATCCCTCGATCAGCGAAACTATTCCGTCGCTGTTCAGGTTTAGGGTTACAACAGATCGTCGACCACCGTTACGCCAGAAGCCCGTGGCGATGCCACGTCCACGCTTCTTGCCGGTCGGGCCGGTCTTCTCGAGCGGGGAGGTCCAGTGAGCCGAGTCACGGGACTGCTCAAGCACCTGCGTGATGCCTATCGGTCCCCAGATGGGTCCGTCGGCGCGGCGCTTTCCTTCCCGGGAGGCGTTCTTGATCCGGAACTTGATCGGGTCGTAACCGCGTTTCTCGCAGATCTCGTCGATCACCGACTCAACGCCGTATGCGACGTGCGTCGAGCCCGGTGCGCGGTATGCGGACGTCTTTGGCTTCGTGACAAGCACGTCGTAGCCAGTGATTCGCACGTTATCCAGGTCGTAAGCAGCGAAGCAGCAAACCGCTCCCGCTGCGACCGGCGAACCCGGGTATGAGCCGGCCTCGTACTTAAGATCGGCATCGGCGGCGATGATCATCCCGTCATCGTCGACGCCCATCTTGATCTTGATGATGGCCGCCGCAGCCGGGCCTGTGGCCTCAAAAACGTCTACACGGCTCATGTAAGCCTTGACCGGCCGGCCGGTCTTCTTCGAAAGAATGGCGGCTATCGGCTCAAGGTAGACGTTCAGCTTGCCGCCGAAACCACCACCGATCTCCATCGGGATGACGTGTACGTCAGCTTCAGATACGTTCAGGATGCTGGAAACTTGGGTGCGGACGCCAAATGCGCCCTGCGTGCTCGTCCAGACCGTTACGCGGTCGTTCTCGTCCCAGAAAGCGGTTCCGGTCTGGGGCTCGATGTAGCCCTGGTGAACCGTCGCCATTTCGACCGTGCGCTCCACCACCAGTGATGCGCGTGCCATAGCACCTTCAGGATCGCCAAGCTCGTGGCGAATGACCGCCGCGATGTTTGTGTCCTTGACCGACTCACCGAGGTGGTTCCCCACAAGAGTGTCGTGAACGAGAGTCGCACCCGGTGCGATCGCATCCTGAATGGAGAGGACCGGGTCGAGTGTTTCGTACTCGACCTTGATCAGCTTGAGGGCTTCATACCCGGCGTTGCGGGTGGTTGCTGCGATTGCGGCAACGGGGTGGCCCTTGAACAGTGTCTTGTCGTGCGCCATTACGCGGTTGGAGGACCACGCTTCGCCGACCTTCGCCGTGCTGTCAGCGGAGATGGGCATGTCTGCCCCGGTGATAACTGCCAGCACGCCCGGCGCTTTCTCGGCGGCTGAGGTGTCGATGGACTTGATGCGGGCGTGAACGTGCGGGCTTCTCAGCATCACGCCATGTACGAGACCTTCGAGCTTAATGTCTGCTCCGTACAGCGCTCGGCCGGTCACCTTGTCGAGTCCGTCGGGCCGGATCGGCCTCGTGCCAACTACTCGATAGGCGGGCTGAGCTGATTCGGAAATCACCATTCGTCCTAAGGTCCCTTCTCTTGGTACGTCGGAGATCCACTACGGGGAATTGTGGCGATCATACGAGATCGCCAACCACCCGGCATGGTGCGCCCGATAATTCTATTCGAGTTTCATAAATAAAGTCAGACTAACTAGCGCTTATTGGCGAGTTATTTGATGTTACGGCTAGTTCTGTGCCACTTCTGCCGTGATGAGCAGATGTTCGCACCAGTCTTCCGTGTTGTTGATGAGCTGGTGTTTCACCTGCGGCGGGACATAAACGGCGTCGCCTTCTTTGACGTCGAAAATCTCGTCATCTAGCTTCATCTGGCCACGGCCCTTGATGAAGTAGTAGACCTGCTCCTGGTTTACGTGGCTGTGGTATTCGCCTGTCAGCCGACCTTGCATCCGGTGCAGCGTAAATCCGTCCATTCCGTGCATCACAGTGCTTTTGGGATCAACACCCTTACGCCCGGCTCCCATAAACAGGCCCCAGATGATTGCCGTGTCATGCCGGACGTATGGAACAAGGTCCTTCCAGTTTCGTATCAGGGCCGGTGACCCTTCTTTGACGTGTTCTTGAGCCACGTCTGCGGTCACAAGCACGTGCTCGCACCAGTCGTCCGAGTTGTTGATGAACTGGTGCATCACCTTCGCAGGGATGTGGACAGTGTCACCCATCATCACGTCAACAATTTCACCGTCCAACTTCATCTGGCCGCTGCCTTTGATGAAGTAGTAGACCTGCTCCTGTGCCTCGTGATCGTGATAATCGCCGGCCTGTCCGCCCTGCATCCGATGGATCGTGAATCCGTCCATTCCCTGAAGTGGAGCGTCGTCGGGAGCTCTGTCAGGCCAGCCAACGCTACGGAAAATGGGCCAGATAATTGCGAAATCGTGCCCTATGTACGGGACGACGTCTTTCCAGTTCCGGATCATGGTCATCGTTCACTCATCACTGGTGTGTCGATTGGCTTCCACGGATAGTTATTTTGAAATCGTAATTTGGTCGATCGGAAGCAGGAAGGCGTTCGGCTAACCGAAGCGACCCGTGATGTATCCCTCTGTGCGGCTATCGTGAGGGGTGCTGAACAGTTCACGGGTCGCTGCGTACTCGATCAGCGTTCCCTGCCGACGCTCGTCGGTCCACATCTGCGCCGTGTAATCCGAAACTCGGTTGGCCTGTTGCATATTGTGGGTCACGATTACGATCGTGTACTGCTCTCGAAGCTCCCTGATCAGGTCTTCGATCGACAGCGTGGAGATCGGGTCCAGCGCCGACGCCGGTTCGTCCATCAAAATAATTTCTGGCTCAACGGCCAGCGCACGGGCGATGCACAGGCGCTGCTGCTGCCCGCCGGAAAGGCCGAAGGCGTTGTCGTCCAACCGGTCCTTTACCTCGTCCCAGAGAGCGGCCTGTTTCAGAGCCTGCTCAACGACCTCATCAAAATCACGCTTCAGGCCATTGATCTTGACACCAAAAACGACGTTTTCATATATGGACTTCGGGAACGGGTTGGGCCGTTGGAAGACCATCCCTATTCGGAATCGGACCTCGGTCGGGTCTACGTCCGCTGCGTACAGATCGTGTCCGTCAAACATCACGCTGCCGTCGACGCGCGCCCCGGGGATTAGCTCGTTCATCCGGTTGAGCGATCGTAATAGTGTGCTTTTGCCACAACCGGACGGACCGATGATGGCCGTCACTTTATTACGTGGGAACTGGAGGTCGGCATCGTACAGCGCAAGCGTCTCGCCGTAGTGGACCCGAAGCCCCCTGGTCTCAAGTGCGACTTCTGACGGGTCAAACTGCTCGACATAACGCTCACCGCGGTTTGTCGTGAGGTCTTCTGCGCTGGCTCCTGTAGTAGGCGCCGGCGACTCAGAATTAGCTGCTATGACACGGCCTCCGATCCAGCCACGGGTTTACCAGGCACGAGTTTAAAGAACACGGTTAGTACCTCTTCTCGTAGCGGTTGCGAATCCAGATGGCAATGGAGTTCATCGACAACAGGACTGCGAGTAGGACGATGATCCCGGCAGAAGCGACAGCCTGGAATCCGGGTTGGGGCAGTGACACCCAGTTAAAGATCTGGACCGGGAGCACCGTGAATCGGTCGCCCGGGGACGTCGGGATGAAGGTAAGGAACACCAGCGAGCTGATCATTAGCATCGGGGCGGCCTCACCAACGGCGCGTGAGAGTGCCAGGATGATGCCGCTCATGATCCCGGGGATCGCCTGCGGCAGCACGACCGTTTTTACTACCTGCCAACGGTTGGCTCCGAGGGCAAACGCTGCATCACGGAACTCGTTCGGAACCGCCTTGATCGCTTCCTGAGACACGATGATGACGATCGGTAGGATCAGTAGCGTCATCGTGAGGGATCCGGCGAGGATGGACCGGTCAAGCGCAAACGCCTGAACAAATAGCGCCAGCCCCAGGATTCCGTAGATGATCGACGGCACCCCGGCCAGGTTTGCGATGTTGAGTTGCGCCAACCGCGTCGCCTTGTTATCCGGTGCGAACTCCTCTAGGAAGATCGCCGTCCCCACCCCGATGGGGATAGCGAACGCGGCAGTGCCCACCGTTATCCATATGGTGCCGAACAACGCAGCCCGAATACCGGACTCTTCAGCGTGCCTCGATGGGTAGCTGTTGATGAAGCTGAAATCTAGCGTGCCGAGCCCATCCGTGAGTACGTCAACCACCAGCGCACCCAGGCCGAATATGCCTACGACTACCGAGCCGAAGAAAATCAGAAAAAAGAATCTATCACGCCACCTGCGCCACGGTGATCGCACCGTCGTAGAGCGACTCGGAGGGGTGGGCCCGGAGTAGCGAGCTCTAGTCACGCTGGCGGCGATCTGGCTTGTCACCCGGGCGGGGTCCAGGGGAGCTTGATGTTGATCCATCAGTACCTCTCCGTGTACCGACGGACGATCCAGCGCCCGGCGATGTTCATGATCAGCGTCATTATGAAGAGCACCAGGGCGACGGCGAAGATCGTCTTGAAGACAAGCGACCCATGTGGCGTCTCGCCAAGCGATACCTGGACGATGTAAGCGGTCATCGTCTGAATGCTCTCAAGCGGATTGATCGTGAGGTTCGGCGTGGCCCCGGCGGCGATGGTCACGATCAAGGTCTCGCCGATTGCCCGGGACAGGGCCAAGATGAACGAAGCCACGATCCCCGGCAGAGCGGCAGGTAATACGACCTTGACGGCGACCTCAAATCGCGTGGCCCCGAGTGCATACGCAGCGTCACGCAACTCTCGTGGCACCGCAACCATGGCATCTTCGCTCAGGGTGGACACCATCGGCATGATCATTAGTCCCATCACCATGCCGGCGCTCAGGACATTGAATATCACCGGGATCGGCAGCACGGCCTGCAAAATCGGCGTCAGGAACGACAGGGCGAAGAAACCGTAAACAACCGTCGGTATCCCGGCCAGGACCTCCAGAATCGGCTTGATGATCCGTCGCACGCGGTCGGGGGCGTATTCGGACAAGTAGATCGCAGCGCCCAGGCCAAGGGTGAGTGCGACGGCCCCGGCGATTCCGGCAGCGAGTAGTGTGCCGGCGATGAGTGGAAGTACGCCGAACGACTGTGGCGAGAAGAGAGGCGCCCACTTTGTCCCGGTCAGGAACTCCCAGACCGGGACGTCCTGGAAGAACCCGTAGCTCTCTCGTAAGAGGGTGAAGATGATGCCGACCGTTGTTAGTACAGAGACCAACGTGGCGAGCAGGAGTACCGCAACGACAACTATCTGCTCAATACGTGCTCGGCTTCTAGCCTTACGACGTGCCTCTATCGACGCCGAAAATCCGGAACGACCAGAACCATTGGCCCCAGAGCGATTTAGAGAAGCCACAGAAGGTTCCTCATTGCCCGGTACCTGAAGTACCTGATTGCGTAAGATCTGACCTCGCGGTGCCGGTCGCAAGGTTCAGGGCGGATCGGCCTTCGTTGTACAGAGATTCAGGTAGCGCCACGTATCCAACCTCTTCAACCAGCGTGGTGGCGTTGTCGAGATAAAAGTTTATGAACTCTACGACCTCTTCCTGCTCCAGTGATGCGGTGTTCACGTAGATGAACATGGCCCGTGCCAGTGGTACGTAGGTGCCGTCGTTGATCGTCTGTGGAGACGGGCGGATGCAGCCGGACCCGGAGTCTACGGCAATCAGTTTCAGCAAGTCCGGGCTTGAGGAGTAGAACGCATACCCGAAGTAACCAAGTGCGTTCTTATCGCCTCCAACGCCCCGGATCAGGACGTTGTCGTCGGCGCTCGCCGAGTAGTCGGATCGACTGGCGTCTTCCTCGTGGATGATGGCCTCGGTGAAGTAGTCAAAGGTCCCGGAGTCTGTGTCCGGGCCGTACAGACGGAACTTACTATCTGGCAGCCCTGCCCGTACCTCGCTCCACCGGTTTACCTTGCTGTCCGGGTTCCAGATTGCAAGCAACTCTGCGGTCGTGAGGCAGTCCAGAAACTCGTTGGAGTGGTTGGCGACGATGGACAGCCCGTCAAATCCGACGGCGATCTCTATGAACTCGATCCCGTTCTCCGCCGCCCTCTCGGTCTCGATGGGCTTGATCCGGCGTGAAGCGTTGGATATGTCCGTCTCGCCTACAACAAAGCGTTTGAAACCGCCGCCGGTCCCTGATACGCCTACCGGAACCTGTACGTTTGGGTGGAACTTGCGAAACTCTTCGGCCACGGCCTGGGAGATCGGAAACACGGTACTTGACCCATCGATTTCGATGGTCCCGGCCAACGGGGAATCGGCCGCCAAAAGTTCGGTGCCGGGCTCGTTCATTCCGAGCGCGACGATCCCGACGATCAGGGCGATCCCAATTGCAAGCGCCACGTAACGCGTAGGCAAGCTCTACCAGCTCCAAGATGGAGGTTTGGTTGGCGGGAGATTCGATGAGCGGAATCGCCGACTTCGCAGCAATTGGCTCGCAAGTGAAAATCTTGAACTAGCATCTGCGCGCAGCTTTATCGCCGTAGGTCGAATTGTGTTAAACGATTGTTAAGCCGGAGACGGAATCAGCTTGAACTATCGTTCGACTACGTCTCGGACAGCGAATTCGGATCTATCTCAAATCCTCTGGTCAGCGGGAACGACACGGTAAAAATTGATCCACTGCCGGGCGCGCTCTCCACGCTTACATCGCCATCGTGTGCCTGTGCGATGTGCTTCACGATGGCCAGCCCGATCCCGGTCCCGCCGTCGCTTCTTGAGGAGTCAACCTTGTAGAACCGCTCAAACACGTGCGGTGCGTACTCGGCCTCGATGCCGCGTCCGGTATCGGTCACAGAGAGTGCTACGCCCTCACTCGTCCGTTTGATCGCCACATTCACGCGATCGCCTCTGTCGGATGCATGAATGGCGTTGGAGACAAGATTGTCCACCACCTGGCTGATCATGGTGCGGTCTGCTGTAATTGCCGGGATATCGTCGCTCGTGTCTGTAGTCAGATCTACCCCCCCCAGTTCGGCCACTAGCTGTAGTCGGTCGACCTCTTCCATCACAACTTCTTCGAGGCTGATCGGAGCAAGGTGCATCGGCGCCTGACCCGTCTCCAGCCGGGACAGCTCAAGCATCTCCGTGATCATGTCCTCCATGCGGTGGACGTTGTCACCGATCCGCTCCAGAAACCCTTCGGCCGCTTCCGGGTCGTTTAAAGCTCCTAGCTGAAGTGTCTCCGCAGAGGCACGTATTGCCGCGAGAGGCGTGCGTAGCTCGTGAGAGGCGTTAGTGACGAACTCAGTCCTTGTCACATCCACACGGCGTAGTTCGGTAAGGTCGTTCAAGAGGACCAATGATCGGCTCATCGTGCGGACCGGTTCATCGACCAAAGCTTCATTGGTTAGCGGGACGGCTTCGATGTTTATGAGTCGCCTTGAACCGAGCAGTTCCGCCTGGCCATGTGCGGTTGTGCGCTCGGTCACGGAGTCGTTGATGACCCTGAGTACCTCGTGATCACGGTTGAGCGTCACCATGCGATCACCGGACCGAAATTCATGAGGGGCGTCCAGCATCGCCAGGGCCGCCGGATTGGCCAGCTCAACGATGCCATCTTCGTCGACGACCAGAACGCCGTCCGTCATTGTGTTCAGGATTGAAGAAAGGCGGATGCGCTCAGAACCACCGGTTTCCAGAGCGGACCGAAGCCGGTCGATGAGATGGTTGAGCGATTCCGAGGCGTCTGCGACTTCGGACGGTCCGCCGATACTGGCCCGGGTTGTGTAATCACCTTCTGCCGCCCTGTTTACGACCGCACCAAGGCGTATGACGCCGTCAGCCAGGCGGCCCGAAAGCACCCAGGAGGCGGCGATGCCAAGTATCGACACGATGATGACGGCGGTAATGACCGGCCCTGCATCTGCAGAAGCGCCACCGGCGGCCAGCCCTATCAGGACGGTGCCAGCGATAGTCAGCCCGGCTGAGACAAGCGCAATGCGCGCCCTGAGATTGATCGATTTCATATCGTTACGGCTGGAACCTGTAGCCGACTCCCCGGGATGTGACCAGACGCGTGGGATGAGACGGCTCTTTTTCGATCTTCATTCGTAACCACCGAATGTGGACGTCTACGGTCCGGGAATCGCCGAGATAGTCGTAACCCCAAACGTCGGAGAGCAGTGAGTCACGGGTGAACGGGCGCCCGGGATGGGACGCCAGGTAGGCCAAGAGATCGAACTCACGGTGACGAAGTTCTACCGGCTCGCCATCGACCAACACCTGTCGCCGACCAACGTCGATCGACAGGCCGTCGAACTCCATAAGCTCAAGTTCGTCTTCGTGGTGAGCCGCGGACCGGTCCATGTCGATCCGACGCAGCATAGAGGCGACCCGCGCCAGTAGCTCACGCATGCTGAACGGCTTCGTGATGTAGTCGTCCGCACCGACCTCCAACCCGACCACGCGGTCCATCTCGGTATCACGCGCAGTAAGCATCAGGATTGGCACAACGGAGCCGCCCTGTCTTAGCGACCGGCACACGTCCAGCCCGGTCATACCCGGCAGCATCAGATCAAGAAGCACGACGTCCGGGTTGGCGTCTCGAGCTAGCTCAAGACCAGCGATCCCGTCTTCGGCGGTTACGACCTCGTACCCCTCCGACACCAGGTTGTATCGGAGCGCTTCACGGAGGGTTGGGTCATCCTCGATGATGACTATCCTGCGGTTTTGAGAAGTCATATGGATTGGCGTCAGGTTGAGAAGGAGCGTCTTGCACGCTCTTTGGAAGGGTTAGAGGTTACGTGTAGGGCGCACTCTCTTCGAATGGGTAAAGGGGCATTCTGCGATGAGCATAGTCGAACGATGATAAATCCGCAGAGGTAGCTCCGGGCGAGTTTACGAGGATCATCTGCGCGGCTACGGTTTCATATGCAGGTCGCGGAGACATCACGCCCTTCGCCACAACTATTTGGAAATCTTCAGGGCGTACGCCGACCGAGTAGTACTGCTCAATGCTGACGTTACCGATGCTTGTGGAGACCAGAAGTAGCGTCTGTCCGGAGTCACACTCGACAACGGCGCAGCGACCCTGATCGAAGAAGGTCCACCCGGCGTGAAGTGGCCGGTTGTCCTCAAACGCGCCGTCCGAGAGATTCTTTACTGTTCCTGTGACCGCAACCGGATCGCCGTGCAGATCATCGGTCTTACCCCCGACGCTGATATCGACCCGGCCTCCGATTTCCACGGCGTCACACGCAGCGACAGCTTCCGGGTCCCGTAGCGTTTGCAGGAAGCTATCGGCGCCCTGCGCAATAGCCTCCTCAAGGATCACCGTAGAGTCGCCGGAGCTACCCGCACCGATGTTGTCTCCCGCATCCAGCAACACCACGGGCTTCACATCCGCTTCCAGGCCTTTAGCGA